>NZ_JBHIQC010000034.1:0-8747 GCF_042196385.1 Bartonella sp. AP150HLJHH
ATTATGGCATGTGGAACGGGGAAGACTTTCACAAGCCTTAAGATAGCAGAACACATAGCAGGAAAAGGCAAGCGTGTTTTGTTTCTGGTGCCTTCTCTGGCTTTAGTCTCGCAAACAATCCGTGAATGGACAGCCGATGCACAAGTGCCCTTGCGTTCCTTTGCCGTGTGTTCGGATACAAAAGTAGGCAAGCGTCGTAAAAACCAAGATGATATTGTTGGCATGGAAACATCAGATCTTGTTCTCCCTGCTACCACAGATGCAAAAGCCCTTGCTAAAGAAGCTTGTGAATCCCTAGCAGATGCAATGACCGTGGTCTTTTCAACTTATCATTCAATTCAAGTGATTTCGGATGCCCAAAAAGACCATGGTTTACCCGAATTTGATCTGATCATTTGTGATGAAGCCCATAGAACAACTGGTGTTGTGTTGGGAACAGAAAAGCATGAATCTGAATTTATCAAGGTTCATGACAATAGCATTATTCGAGGCAAAAAACGCCTCTACATGACAGCAACCCCAAAGATCTTTAGTGACACTGCTAAAAGGCGGGCGGATGAGATCAATGCTGTTTTGGCATCTATGGACGATGAAACCCTTTATGGCAAACAACTTCATCATTATACCTTCGCGGAAGCTGTCGATAATGAACTTTTAACTCCTTACAAGATTGTGGTCTTGGGTATTAATGAAACCTATATCACACCAGCCATACAGGAGATTATTGCCAATGAAAACCGTGAAATTGATTTAGATGATGCGGCAAAAATTATTGGCTGTTATAGAGCACTTACCAAAATAGATAAGCAAGCGGCTGTTGATGATGATGATACAGAGCCCATGCAATGTGCTTTAGCTTTTTGCAAAGACATTAACACCTCTCAATATATAACAAAGCTCTTTAATAAAATTATCAAATCTCATATTGATGATTTCCTTCAAACCGTTCCCTTTCTAAACTGTGAAGTAAGACATATTGACGGAACGCAAAGCGTCAAAAAACGCAATGAGGAATTGGATTGGCTTAAAGAAGATGCGGGTCAAAACGTTTGTCGGATCTTAAGCAATGTTCGGTGTCTTTCAGAAGGGATTGATGTCCCTGCTCTTGATGCCATCATGTTTTTACACCCGCGCAATAGCCAAGTGGATGTGATACAGGCAGTAGGGCGTGTGATGCGTCGTGCTCCAAATAAAAAAACGGGCTATATCATTTTACCCATTATCATTCCTTCACACTTAGAAGCCAAAAAGGCTTTAAAAAACAATAAGAGATACCGTGTTGTTTGGCAAGTTTTGCATGCTTTACATTCTCATGACGAAAGGCTTGCTCGGACAATTAATCAGATGTCTTTAGGACAAGATAGCAGCCATACGATTGAAATTATAGAGATTAAACGAGCCAATGAATTAAAAGAGCTTACCACAACGGTTGATGAGATCTCGATACCATCCAAAACAGAAAGTTCTGGACGTGTCATTGGAACAGCAGAAAGCAAATCTCAATCGGTATCTGGAGGACAAGGAGACCTATTCCGCCGTTCTGAATTTTTTGATTTTGTCAAAGCCATTTTTCTGGATAGTTTTAAAATCACGGATTATTGGGGCATATGGGCGAACAATGTTGCTGAGATTGCTCAAAACCATATCAATCATCTTAAAGATATGATTTCCGATGAAAAGAGTGAAGCCTTTCACGCCTTTGATGCATTCCATAAGGAATTAAAGAACAACGTCAACAGTGAAATCAAGCAAGAGGAAGCGATTGAGATGTTAGCGCAACATCTTGTCACGCGTCCCGTGTTTGAAGCTTTATTTGACGGTAATGAATTTGTACAGAACAATGCCATTTCGCAAGCCATGGATAAGATCTTAACGGCACTGGATAAAACAAATATCGAAGAGAAAACGAAAGATCTTGATCAATTTTACAAAAGTGTCATGTTCTGTACAGCAGGGATTACAGAAACTCATGCAAAACAGAATCTTATTATCAAGCTTTATGAAAGTTTTTTTGCCAAGGCATTTAAGAAAACCACGGATAAGCTTGGAATTGTTTACACGCCCGTTGAGGTTGTTGATTTTATCATTCATTCCGTTAATGATGTTTTAGAGCAAGAGTTTGGAAAAAGCTTGGGATCACGGGGTGTCTCTATCCTTGATCCTTTCACCGGAACGGGTACTTTTATCACGCGGCTGTTACAATCTAAACTGATCAAACCAGAGGATATGGAATACAAATTCCGTCATGATATCCATGCCAATGAGATTGTTCTCTTAGCCTATTACATAGCAGCGATTAACATTGAATCGACGTATCATAGTCTTATGAAAGGAGAGTATATTCCTTTTAAACATATTGGCTTAACCGATACGTTTCGGATGCTTGAAGAGAAGAACTTACTACAGGAATTGTTTAAAGAAAACAGTGAATATTTAGAACATCAAAAGAAGATGAATATTGAAGTTATCTTTGGCAATCCTCCTTATTCAACAGGTCAAAAAAGTGCTAATGATAATGCAAAGAATACACCTTATCCGATATTAGATGACCGCATTCGTGAAACTTATGCCGCTCAGTCAAATGCAAATCTTATACGAAATCTATATGATAATTATATTCGTGCCATTCGCTGGGCTAGTGATCGTATTGATAATGCTGGAGTAATCGGTTTTGTTTCTGGTTCTGGTTACATAGAAAAGTCTACAATGGATGGTTTACGAAAATCTTTAGCCAAAGAATTTAGCAGTATTTACGTACTCAATTTACGAGGAGATCTTCGCAAAAATATGTTAAGCAATGGAGTTGCTCAAGAAGGTGAAAATGTTTTCGGCAATGGTAGTATGACTGGTATTGCGGTAACGTTATTTATCAAAAATCCCAATGCTATTGGACCTTGTAAAATTTACTATCATGATATTGGTAATAATCGTACGATAAAAGAAAAACTTACAGCTCTGGAATGTTTTGGTAGTGTTGGTGGCATTACGGATAAAAAGGGCTGGCAAGTAATTGCACCAGATAAGCATGGTGATTGGATACATCAACGTGATGAGAGTTTCGAAACATTCCTAGCTTTAGGAGATAAGAAAGGACATAATAAAAAGCTCTTTAAAACGTTTTCTTGTGGTATCTCAACTAGCCGTGATGCGTGGGCATATAACTCAAGCCGTGAAGCTTTAGCTAAAAATATGCGTAATATGATTAATTTTTATAATAGTGAAGTGAAACGTTTTAATGATATTTATCACACTGACTGTAAAACACGTACAAAAATTGTAGATAATTTTGTAAATTCAGATGCTAAAAAAATCAGTTGGAGTCGTTCTCTTAAACAACAATTAATTAGTGGAAAGATTTTCGAATTTGAAGATAAATACCTTATTCAAAGCCTCTATCGCCCTTTTACACAACAGTGGCTTTATTACAATCGCATTTTTAATGAGAGAGTTTTACAATTCTCTATAGGGAAAGCGGTAAAAAATAAGGTAATACAAGTTACAGGCGTAGGAGCAAGAAGTGGATTTTCTGTTTTGATGAGTAAGGATTTACCTAACCTTCACGCAATAGATACAGGTCAATGCTTTCCAAGATACTTTTATGAAGATATTACCTCCTTAAAATCTAAAGATAATAACCAGTCACATTTATTTACGAATTCTATAGAAAAAAGCAACAATGCTGATTTACAACGCCGTGATGCCATTACAGATGCGGGATTAGCACATTTTAAAGCAGCTTATCCTAATGAAACCATAACAAAAGATGATCTATTCTATTATGTTTACGGTCTTTTGCATTCGGAAGATTATCGCGCCCGTTATGCTGATAATTTATGCAAAGAATTGCCTCGTATCCCTTGTGTAAAGAGTGCTGGTGATTTTTGGAAGTTTGTAACAGCAGGGCGTGAACTGGGTCATTTGCATGTGAATTATGAAGATGTAAAACCTTATCCAGTAACCTTTAAAAAGGGTAATCCAAAACAGACAGAGATCTCTAATCCCGAAAAGTTTTATTATGTAACTGAAATGAAATTCGCAAAAATTAAGAATAGTAAGGAAAAGGATAAATCAACTGTTTTTTACAATAGCAATATCACAATAACAGATATCCCTCTTGAAGCTTATGAGTATATCGTTAATGGCAAGCCCGCTCTTGAATGGGTTATGGGGCGTCAATGTGTTAAGACTGATAAAAAGAGTGGTATTGTGAATGATGCCAATCGCTATGCTGTTGAAACCGTTGGCAACCCTGCCTACCCTCTAGAGTTATTTCAGAGGGTTATTACCGTAAGTTTAGAAACCATGAAAATCGTTAAGAACTTACCAAATTTGGTATTAAGAGAAACTGAATAACTTAAAAGCATGCTCACATAATGGGCATGCTAATCTTATTAAAGCCGCTTATGTATTAGTTTAAATAACAGTCTATTTTATCATCTGTTATGAGATAAACTAAGATAGGAAATAATTACGTTATCAAAATCTCTTTAATGGACTTTTGTAAATTCTTTAAACGTATCATCTTGTGAGTTGATTACCTATAATCTTAAAAGGAATAATTTATCATGCGTTATTCTAAAAAGAAACCATTTGCACTTTTAGATACTCTTATTTGGATTGCTTTAAGACTTTTAAGAAATCCACTCTTAAATAGAATTAGATTTTTTTACATTGCCTTTAAAAGATTATACCGTAATCTAAAATGATAGCTTTATTGTTTTCAAAAGCTTTGTTTAAAGAGGATTATGTATATTCATTTTCTTATATTACTTATAGGTTTTGAAGATTTCTCACCCCCCCAAAAAAACCTACAAAACATATAGCATTAGTTGAATTTACAGGTTGTATTTTGATATAGGTTGTTTTTTGTGAAACTTGATAAAAGTTAACATATTGAAATATAATAAACTTTTATTTTTGATTAAAAAAATAAAATAATACGTATAAAAAGAACCCACAAAACCACCAAAACTAACAACCATAAGGATCTTGATAACATTTATTATAAGTTACAAGCTATCTTTTGAAAAGCTTTAAAGGATCATATGCTTTTCATAAAGCACATTTTAATCATTCACTAAAATCATAAGATTCGTTTGTTAAATAAACTGACATAACCGATAAAATAGATAATAATCCATTAAAAGGGATTTTGATCATCTATGGAATAATTTTATAGATCTTTTTTTATAGGTTGTTTCCTTAAAATCTTGCACCAAAACCATGATCAGAGCCATACCACTGTTGAGTTTTTCAACTAGTGATCAAGACTTTGGAGCGCGTCTTATTTTCTAAATTTCTGAAATCTTTTTGATATTTTTTAGGTGCTATTTCTTGTCTTTTTTTCCGATAAAATTGACTATTTTCTCTTTCCACGAGCGGGGTTGCTCCTTGCTGGTAACCTCTTGTGGATCATCAAGCTTTTCTGCCACCTGTTTAATCAAAGCGTAACTCACTTGCTTCACCTTTGCTACTTCTTTGGCTAAAGCTAATGCACGTTCAAGATGGGTTTTGTTGATGCTTTCGTCAAAGCCTAGGTGATCACCTGCCGTAAAGCTTTTCTGATAAGATTGTAAGGTCTCAACATCACCCAATAAAGCAAGAGAGCCAAGATGAAGTAAAGCATAATCCGTATCGTTTGCTTTAGACGTGGCGCCTTTTTCCCAAGGAGCTATACCATAATCAGAGCGTAGCCTTTTAGAAAGGTCAATGTCTGTTACCGCCCATTTTAGCGCGTCATCAAGTGCTTGCTTTAAGCGATCCGCAGTAACTTCTGGTTCAAAGATTTCTAACCCCTTTGCTTCAAAATTAAGCTGTATATCTGGAATATCTTCCGTGTGGGTAGGATCAATGAATTTACAAGCGGTGGAAAGAATGCCCGTGCTAATCAAAAAGGCGCTATCAAATTGCGGGTAGTCTTTGGCAATTTCGTCGTTATAAAGAATATCTACTTCACGATCAGCCAATTGATAGCTTGCCATATGGTCATTCTCATTGATTTTCTCGGTTGACCAGCCTAAGCTTTTTAAAAGTGCATGAGCACTTTCCATGGTGAGACGATCATCAGTGTCATCCACTTCATCCACTTCCTCTGCCACTTCAACAGAAGTTGTTTTAGAAGCAACAGATGCTGTTTGCGCATCCAAGCTTAAAATCGGAGCATTTTTAGGAAAACCAGTCCGATAACGGCGTGCAAGAGCAAGGACGTTATCAATAATATGTGCTATGTTTTCCCTTATCAAAGCTGAAAAGTTTTTATCCTTCAAACTTTCCTTATAAAATTTGAGTTTTTCAACATCCCCAATAAGAATAAGTGCAATAAGGTGCAACTTCGCAAAATCATATTCACTGTCTGGGGACAAAGCCGCATAATCATAGATGATTTGATTCACATTTTGTCGATCAGCCCAGCACAAAATATCCGCACAGATCTGCTTCAGTTTACCTTCATCCAATTCAGTACTAGAAACTGCATAAACTTCTTCTGATTCTTTAAGAACGGTATATTGGGGAGTATCGATAAAAATAGATCGATAAGCTGTAGAAAAACCAAGTGTTGAAAGAGAAACCTTGAAGGTAACAAATGGTGTCTCTCCGTTTTTATCAAGGTTGTACACTATATTAATGATACGATCTTTCTTTATAAAATAAGCATTGCAATTGTAATTTTTATCACGATAGACTGTCCAGTCCATCCTTTTTAAGTCTTCAGAAACTGTATTAAGAAAAGACAAATCTTGTAAACTAAGACGATCATCTATAGCTTTTCGCTCATTAAGGATTTTCAGATATTCTTCAGCAAATTGAACGGCCTGGTTAATATATCTCTCTACTTCACGGTCATCCAAAATTTCAGAAATCGTACCTGCTTCTAAAAAATTTTGATAGGATTTCAGGATATCAATTTGACCTGTTAATGCTAAACAAGCTAAATGCCAGACTATATCTATATTGTAGCTATATTTTTGGATAAGCGTTTTGCTTTCTATTGATGCTTGTAAATCTTGGGCACGTGCCCACTGTATTATCCGCTCAGAGATTTTGATAAGCTCTTGCTCATCTAATGTCTCTACACAAATATCAATGCCTTTACCAAAACCACTAAAAATCCCCCCCCCAATCGTATTAAAAGAATTATAAATATTTTTAGGAGAAACGCACCAATATTCCTCACTATAGTGAATACAATTGCAAGCGACAGAAATCATTTCATTAGATATTTCAGCTTCAATACGGACATTGTAATTGTCATGGAGACGTATAAAACCAAAATCAAATTGAATAAAGCGGTCGGGCAAAATCAACCACATTTTTCCAGGTTCCGTTGAAAACCACCCTTGTGTTTTAAGAACGCGCATTGCTGCTATGAGACTTATCGAGCGCTGTTTTGGCTTCTTGCGCGTTAGAATATCGTCTAATTCCCCATTTTTATAGGCCTGTGCAAAAAAAAGCAGGCGATCATACCTCGTCATTGTTTTGTAATCAGAAAATTCTGGTACATACAACTGAGATGTAACCTCAGAACTCTTTAAAGTCTCTACATCACCAAGCAAAGCCTTTGCGACAAGAGAATGATCTGCAGCTTCTTCACGTAATTTTTTTTCAATATCCTGTGCTTGCGCCCATGCAATCACTTTGTTTAAAGCTGTTGTGATATGGCTTTCGGAAAGATCCGGAGCTTTAACATTAAAATCCTCCTTCGCGTAAAACAGCACATCTCCATATTTACGCTGTGATTTTTCACCTCTAGAATATTCCCGAGCAAGGCAATAAGCAGCGGTGGTGAGATCAGCCGAAAGCAAAAACTCTTTGCCTCTCTCTCCATAATTTTTTACACCATAGCCAATACCGACAATGCGATCGGGAAGATGATAATGCGCAAAAGTATCCCCCACGTTATCACGATAAGGCTCCCAGCCCAGTCTTTTTAAAATCTCTGTGACATCTTTAGTTTGCATCATGACTCACTTTCCTTGTGCAAGAAGCTCTGTTAAACGGCTCGGATGACGAATAACTTCGTATTTTATCGGTCTCCCCCAACCCTTGCCCAGTTGTTCTTTAGGCCAATTTTTCTTAAAATTCCTCAATGCTTCCTCCGTTGGTTTTTCTCTTTCTATAAATTTTTTGAGTTCTTCTTGATATTTATTTAGCTTTTCTTTGTTTTCCTCAAGGAATTTTAAAACAACATCTCCTGTGGGTTGCGCATCTCCTGTTTTATACTCCTTTTCCAAAATCTTTTGGTTTTCGGTTAGACCAGCATTCCCCGTTTTTACCTCAACAATTTTTAATTCACCATCCTCTATATAGAGAATATCAGGACGGGATCTTATTGCAACTTCCTTTGTCCCTCCTTTACCATCAGGTTTCTCAACTATTTTTTTAAACGATGCTTCTTGCGTACATGTTGTGCATCCTGCTTCCTGTAATTTTTGCATTTCTTCTGTACGCTTTCCGTCATGATGCTCCTTATTTTTTTCGAGTGTTTCACGATTGCTATTACTTTTTGAAGGCTTTGGGGATGTTTCGCCCTTGGCACTGTCTTCAGAGCCAATTTTTCCAACTGATTGGGCAAGTTCCTTTTCTGCTTTTGCAGCCGCTTCTTCAGTCTTAGCAGCGAATTTAGCCAGAACCTTTTCGCCAAGCTTTACGCCTCCCTTGGCTGCTCCAGCACCTCCCAAAAACAGCGTTGCTACTTCAGTCAATAATTTTCCAAATTCAAGACCAGCATTAAAGGAACCACCGGCACC
>NZ_JBHIQC010000035.1:0-8717 GCF_042196385.1 Bartonella sp. AP150HLJHH
CGTTCTGGGCGGTCATAGTTTGTTTACAATCTTCTGAATTATCATAAATTTTTACATTGCCATAAATTCTTGAATCGGCATAAATAATCACATTTCCATAAATTTGTGTGTGTCCAAAAATATGTCCATCATATATTTTGACGTTATTATAAATTTTTGCATTGCCAAAAATCTCGGCACAATCACCAATTTGTGCTTTATCATAAACCTTAGCACTATCGTAAATCTTGGCACAACAATACGCCTTGGCATCATTATAAATCCAGCAATCGTCTTTTTGACTTAAATTGTCTTCATACTCTACAAAGCCCCCAAGGTCCCCAGCCTTAACATCACCAAAATCTTTTAATGCACGTATGCGGTAAAGCGTAAGGTATCCATCAACTTCGATTGTTTCATCAGTAAATTCGTATTTTTTTTCCATGATTACTATTTCTCACGTTCTACGATTACGGTGGAGCCACTAATTTTACAATTTCCAGCAATGTCTACACGACAGCAAATATATGCTTGATTGTAAATTTTAGCATTTCCGTAAACGTGTACACTTTTCCCTATAACAGAATTCCCATAAATCCGCGCATAGTCAAAAACCTTGGCATTATCTCCAACATCAGCACCACCAACTTCGGCATAATCAAAAACTTGTGCATTGCCATAAACGCGTGCATTCCCATAAACCCGCGCATCATCATAAACTTTGGCATCACCGTAAACGTGTGCATTGCCAAAAATCCAACAGTCTCTCTTATGGCTTAAGTTGCTCTCTTTTTCTATAAAACCGCCGAGGTCACCTTTTTTGACATATCCAAAGTCTCTTAATGCTCTAATTCGGTGAAGAGTTCTTCCATCAAACACAGTTTTTTCATCAGTAAATTCGTATTTTTTCATCTGGTCTTTTCTCCAGTTGAGATTCTTTTATTGCCATCAATCCAGTCGTCCCAACATACACATGCTGCACCGTAAATTTTTGCATGACCGTAAACATGCGCATCACCGGAAACTTCTGCATTGCCGTAAACACGCGCCCTATCGTAAATGTATGGCTCTTCGTAAACTTGTGCATTGCCATAAACTTCTGCATTATCAAAAACGTGCGGTTCACCGCAAATATGTGCATCACCGTAAACTTCTGCATGACCGTAAATGCATGGTTCATCGAAAACTTCTGCTTTGCCATAAATACGAGAATTGCCGTAAACATGTGCATAACCGTAAACTTGTGCATTTTCGTAAACCTTAGCATTACCAAAAACCTTGGCATTACCGTAAACTTTTGCATAATCCCCAATCCAGCAATTACCATGATGACTTAGATTGTCTTCTTTCTCGATATAGCCGCCAAGATCACCTTTCTTGACGTCCCCCAAATCTCTCAGTGCACGAATGCGGTGAAGGATTTTGCCCCCAACTTCGATTGTTTCATCAGTAAGTTCGTATTTTTTTTCCATGGTTTAAGTCGCCCTTATCTTAAAACAGTGTCATTTCCAGATACTTTTGTATTTCCGGTTACTTCGGCATTCTCGCAAACTATTGCACCACCAAACACACGGGCATTTCCAGAGATTTTTGCGTGACCGCCAACTTTAGCTTTTTCAGAGACATGTGCTCCATCATAAATTTCGGCACAACCACCAACCTTTGCTTTACCGAAAATACGAGCATTGTCACAAGCGGATGCAACGTGCGAAATTGTAGCGTTGTTGAAAACTTCTGCATTGTCATAAACGCGTGCATGTTCGGAAATTACGGCGTCATGGTATATTCTTGCTTTTCCATAAACCTTGGCATCACCGCAAACTTTTGCATTAACGTAAATGACTGCATCATCGTAAACATGTGCATCATCGTAAACACGTGCATCATCGTAAACACGTGCATCATCGTAAACTTGTGCACTTCCATAAATACGAGAATTGTCGTAAACCTTGGCGTTACCGTAAACTTGTGCCTTATCGTAAACTTGTGCCTTATCACAAACCGTAGCATTTCCACTAATACAGGCGCCATCAAATATCTTGGCATTATCAAAAATGGTAGCGCTTTCAAGCACCTTGGCATCACCATCTACCCAACAATCATCTTCATGACTTAGGTTGTCTTCTTTCTCGATATAGCCTCCTAGGTTGCCTTTCTCGACATCACCAAAGTTTCTTAAAGCACGTATACGGTGAAGGATTTTGCCATCAACATTGATTGTTTCATCAGTAAATTCGTATTTTTTTTCCATGGTTTTACTCCTTTAAGTTAGATTCTGCCTTTGTCGTTCTTGCAAAAGAACGGCATTGCATTGTGGGGTGAATTTTTTGAAAAGGTGGCGTCTTTTAAAAACGCCTTTAGCTTTTAAAGCACATCACAAGGACGCAAACGGTGTTGTTTTTCGTAAGAACCATACATTGCATCATCATATTCGCGCTGTTTTATATCATCTAAAAAAAAACCGTATGCTGTGCTGTGTAGAATAAAATCGTGAGGAATGTTTCCGTTGAAACACTGCTCTTCACATTCTTTAAGATAGAATTCGGCAATATCTTCAGAGATATCTTCGCAACGATTAGTCGTTGGTTCAATACGCAAAATTTGGACAGCATTATCGGCTTGGTCGATAAATTTGATCATGTCACTTTCTTCTAAGAAAGGACCAGATTTAGCGAGATTTTGCTCTTCATTTTCGCAGATGACTAAGAGAATTTCATCAGAATTTATAAACACTGGTTTATTCACAAATGCCTCCATACTGCCTATTGGCAAAAGTTATTTTCTAAGATATGGAGTGAACATATTTTCGATTTTAGAATAAGTCAATATAATTTTTCTAAAACAGAAAAAAATTTTTTTAGTGATAGACAAATAGTCTACACAAAAAAGTAATTTAATTTTCATTTCAATGTGGAGAAAATTCTGTATGAAGCAGTCTAAAAAAGCTCTAAAAATATTTTCGTCATTAACAAATGAGCAAAAACGGGTGGTTATTTTCCATCTTCTTCTTGCAAAGATCGCAGAAAAGAAATGACGGCTTTTCTATGCTCTGGCTTTGCCGAGGAATATAATTTTAAAAAATAATCATCACAATTATCGGGTATAAAATGAGGGGGGAGAGCTTTAAAAAATGAAGTTAATCTAACGAGTTCATCAGCAGATATGCTTCTACTTTCTTTATCATCATCGACAGAAAGCATCTTAGATACAACAGATGTATGAAGTCCCATATGTTTAGCTAATTCAGTTCGGGACCCATGACCCATTGTTTTAAGTTTTTCATTTGCCCAAATTTTTATTTCTTTTTGAATATCCATACTTATCAATATTCCTATTGTTTTAAAAAATATCAACATTTCTATTTTAGAAAAAATGTTGACATTTTTTCTATAATCGAATAAATGCCCGTTTGATAAATAGAGAAATTAAAATGAATATCAAAAATTCAGCAGGTACGATTATAAAATATTTAGGCGGTGCGAAACGTGTGTCATTGATTTCTCAATGCCATGTGTCTGCTGTTTATAAATGGACTTATCCTTTAAAAAAACTAGAGGGTAAAGGCGGAATTATACCAGCTAAATACCAAATTATGCTTTTGAATTACGCACGTGATCATGGAATAGATTTGCGTCCAGAAGATTTTTTTTATCCCGAGCGCTTGCAGAGATTAATGCAAGAGCAACACCCCCCATTGTCGAAAATTAGCAAGAGCTGCGGTGTTGATCACACCGGAGAAACTTTACAGCATTAAGGAGATAAAGATGAGTTCGAATGAAATTTTATGGATAGCAGTGGTTTCAGTTTTGCTCTTAAGCGGAGTGATGTTTCGTATTGCATTGCATTATCGCAACCAAGTTAAAGCACTTAAAGAGCAGGTTCAAGATATTAAGAAAAAAATGAAAGAGAATGAGTTTAGGTATTTAAAGGAAAGCAAGCAGACAATTGATGAATGTGATGCAGATCTTGAAGAACGTGACGAGGAAATTAAACAACTGAAACAAAAGACTGAAGAGCATGAAAAGGCGTTCAGAAATGTAAGTGAAGTTGTAATGACACTCGAAGCAGATGTTCAATCACGTGATACGGAAATTAAAGAATTGAAGCAAAAGATAGATGCGTACCGAGAAGACTTTAAACGGAAAAGTGAAAAGATACAGGCACTAAAAGCAGATGTGCAATCACGTGATACGGAAATTAAAGAATTGAAGCAAGAGATTAAAGAACGCGACGAGAAAATTGAAGAACTTAAGCAAAAGATAGATGCGTACCGAGAAGACTTTAAACGGAAAAGTGAAAAGATACAGGCACTAAAAGCAGATGTGCAATCACGTGATACGGAAATTAAAGAATTGAAACAAAAGATAGAAGAACATGACGACGAGGAAATTGAAGAACGTGACAAGGAAATTAAACAACTGAAGCAAGAGCTTAAGCCGCGTGATGAAGCAGTAAAAGCGCCGCCTCATAAGAATAAGAAGAGTAAGAAGAAGGGTAAGTGAGGAGTGGATAAGATGACAGTTAAAAAGAAGTATGAATCTACTGATGAAACAATCGAAGTTAATGGAGTTACGCTTCATCGTATACGTGCTTTAAGAAATTTTAGAGATGTGTACGCAGGTGACTTAGGTGGCTTTATTGAAAATGAAAGCAATTTAAGTCATGAGGGAGACTGTTGGGTTGGGGACGATGCAAAGGTTTATGGTAGTGCTAGGGTTTACGGTCGAGCCAAGGTTTTTGGTAATGCCAACGTTTATGATAACGCTCATGTTTATGGCAATGCCATTGTTTATTTTGATGCTAAAGTTTTTGGTAATGCACATGTATACGGTACAGCAATAATTTGTGAAAATGCCCGTGTGTGTGGTGATGCATGGATTGATACAGGTTTTATTAGTGGTTGTGATTTAGTTAATAGTAGTAAAAAGAAATACGAACTTACAGACGATACAGTTGATCTCGGTCCTTTCAAGTTACACCGAATACGAGCATTGAGAAGCTTTGGCAAAGTAAAGAAAGGTGATTTAGGTGGCTGGGTAGAGAGTGAAGAGAACCTCAGTCACGAAGGTAATTGTTGGATTAGTGGTTTAGGGGCTGTTTTTGGTGGCGGCAGATTACGTGGTGATCACCTAGTTCCAAACTTTAATTACATTTCCAATACGACTTATAAATTGTCTATGTTAACACCACAACAATACATGGCATCTCTACCTTGGCACCGTAGAATATGGGAGCGACTCCGTTATTATTGGGAGTGCGGAATATGGTTGTAGTTATTAGAACTATCCATAAGTTCTTTTCCTTTAGATATCCCGTTTTCCCAAGCTTTGTCCTGTTCATCTGTCCAACGGAAAAAACCAAGACAAAAAGTGGTCTCAAGAGTTTTTTCTGGATTATTACATGAGGTATGTTCAACTACGATGGTTATAGGTTTTCTTAAACATGGTTTTTGTGGGTGTATGGTAAACCAAAGAGTCAATTTACTTTTGGCTTTTATACTAAAAAGATCAAAAAATCCCAAATGGTTAGGATCTAATTTTGGGTCTATTAAATCAATATGCTTTTCGCTTTTTAAAGCGATTTTCTTTCCATTTTTACGTTTTTTAGAATCTGAGATACCTTCGGTAGGATCTGGGTAGAGTGCTTCAGTAAATATAAATGGGTGTTTTTTAGGTATTTTTATGTGATTTATTTTGATTATTTGGTTTGTAGGATTGTAAATGGCTAATTCCAATTCACCTTCAAGGTCACTAGGATGCTTTGGAGACAGATGTTCAAAAACTGTACGTACAGTACAGTTTTGCAACTTTTGTCCTAAACATTTTTCTTTTTGTTCTTTGTAGCTTTTATACAAAACAAAAAGTAGAGAGAACGTACTAATGATTAAAGAAATACATTCATATGTTGTTGGTGTATCTTCCATATTTTTCTCAGCCCGCTTTTTGAAAAAAACAATCATATAAAACACATTATGTATGGAGCGGCGTTGTGACTAACACGATTCTTTGTTTTGATCTAGGTACCAAAACGGGGTGGGCGATACGTGGTGCAAGTGGTGACATGTTCAGTGGTACCGTGAATTTTCAATCACGCCGTTTTGAAGGCGGTGGAATGCGTTACTTGCGTTTTAAACAATGGCTATCAGAAATAAAGCAGACAGCAGGTCAAATTGACGTGGTGTATTTTGAAGAGGTGAGGCGTCATAAAGGTACAGATGCAGCGCATGTTTACGGTGGTTTGTTAGCAACGTTAACGGCGTGGTGTGAACAGCATCAGATACCGTATGAGGGTATACCAGTAAGTACGATTAAGAAAGCGACGACAGGCAAGGGGAATGCGTCGAAAGAAGAGATGATTAAGGCGGTGCGTGCAAAAGGGCACAATCCGAAAGATGACAACGAAGCAGATGCTTTAGCAATTTTATATTTAGTTAAAGAAAGGGAATTGGGGTATGTCCATTAAATTACCATGGACGAGGCTTTTTGCAGACCAGTGGGCAATTGTTGTTGATTATTTGCCTGCTGTAGAGGGAAATATCTATATGCGATTACGGTTACGTATGTTGCGTACTGGTGAACCTCTTTTTTATAATATTAAAGTTTTATCTAATTACACTGGTTATTCAGTGAAGAAGTTTGAAGCGGCACTGAATGTTTTGCTTGAAGAAGGATATCTCATTCGTTTAGCAGATGGTCGCTTGTGGAATTTAGATGTTGAAGAAGAGCTTTCTAACTCTCATGAGAGTTTAGAAAAGGTATCAAAAGCATCACGATCAAAGAGATTATCGGAGAGAGCAAAGAAAGCAGCGCAGGCAAGATGGGATAAACATACAACTTATACTTGTGATGCTTGTGATGATGCTCAAGTTACTGAAAATACTGATAAAAACGATGCTAAAGCAATGCTTAATGATGCTAAAACGATGCTTAATGATGCTAAGCATGCTAAGCATGATGCTAAAGCGATGCTTAATGATGCCTATATATATAACAATAACATTAACAATAACATTAACAATAACAATAACAAAAAAAATAAAAATATTATTTTATCAAAAAGAGAAATTGATTTTGAAAATTTAGAAACAAACGATTTTGTTGAAAAGGCAATCGAGTGTGATGTTGAAAGCCAATCAGAACAAATCAAAACGATAGAAACCAAACAACCAATCATTCGCGAGCAAAATATCAATCTTTCAAACGAAGTTAACAACCGATGGCAAATTAACGAAGCGATGATTGCGAAATTGCCTTCACGAAAAGTTAAAAAGGTTGGAAAAAAACTTTCAGAAATCTTTGACACGATGATGCCTGCTTATTTTCCAGAGAAAGCAAACTTTTTTGAAGAAAGCAAGAAAACAAGGGAAAAACAAGAAGTTGAAAGAATACTAGAAGATTTCAAACCCGATTTTCAATACGCAACTGAACAAGGATTAACGCATGATGAAGCCTTATCAGAATTTGAAAAATTTATACGCTTTTCAAAAACCAATCCATGTCGAAATGCAAATGAACGCGATTGGCAAAGCGCTTGGGATAATTGGATTACGCATCCAGAATATGGATTGGTAATTAAGAAACACAAAAAATTAGAAACGGAAAAACTATATGCAACCGCATGCTATAAATCATCATCAAACAATTTCGCAAATAAGCTTTCAGAAAGATTTAGCATACCCCCAACAGCGATCTACGCTTAAAGACACTTATGGATCAGAAATAGAGCTTTTTTCGGAAGCATCAGTCATGAAATCGTATTTAAAAGGATCCGAAAAAACAGCAAAGTAGTGAAGTTTGCTGATGATTTTGAGAATATATATGCGTTTAAATTGACAGAAAGGCACCGTACAGAGCGATTTAAAGATTTTGCGATAAAAACCACATTGAAATTAAAAACGCTTCTGTACGGTCCATTTTGAGGCAAATAAACCCATTGGTAAAGTTATGGATTTAGATAGGGGATATTAAACCAAATGTTTTTAAGAAAACGTAAACAGAAGGGGGGGAAAAAGTTCGTTGCAACGGCGGTGGGGCATGCCCCATGGGGATTAGGGGTAGCAGAGTATTTTTACAATCTTTACGAATATGATGATGGTACAAGAGAATATGAAGAATTTGACGGTGGTCAGTATCATGAGATGCCTGAGAATGTTGATTACAGTACCAAGGCGCAAGTGAAAGCTTGGATATACGGTGGTGATTTGCCAAGAAGCGTATTGAGTTGCGAAGCGTTGATAGACGAGGTGAATAGGGAAATCAAAAAACGTACAGTTAAAGCAGTGAAAACTTATGATGATATAGACAACGAGCTAGAGAAAGCACTTGGTATTCAATTAGGTAAGTATCAAAATGAAAAAAAGTGAAAAAAATAAAAAATACGTATTGACATTAAGGAAAGGTTCGTTTAGAAAGGCGTCAAGTGTGTAGAAACACTTAGCGAATAGCGGATAGGTTACGATACAGCCTCTCCCATGCCTTTTAAAATACTGACTTTCTTTTATGCTATCATTGGCATATAACGATTTATGTCGGGTGTAGTGTGTTATACAATACCCTTTTTAGGGGAAAGCACACAGCGGACTATTCGCCGTGTTTCTAGCACCCGACGCCCTTATAGGGTGTCAATAGAAACCTTCTTACGAATAGGATTACTAGCATGAAAGCTACAGTTAAAAAGAGAAAACCATCCAAAAAATATGAATTGACTAATGAAATAGATCATATGACTGGTCTCACATT
>NZ_JBHIQC010000036.1:0-8102 GCF_042196385.1 Bartonella sp. AP150HLJHH
AAAATTATATCTACATACAAGGTCATATGTTAGACCCCATTAGTACAGTGATTGGTTACAATTGGCCTACGGCTTATAAGGCACCTTTAAATCTAGATTTTTCACTTTTGGAGAAAGGTATAAAAAATCCTTTTTATATGACGATATTTGCAGCAAACAGTTTATTTACTATAGCAACTAATCCTCTCAGAGAGATGGGGAGAGCGGTCTTGGGCCTTAACCCGAGCCCCCATAATTGTTATGCTGATGCGAGTGATGCGTGTAGATGGAATTACGGTTCATTTGGTTTTAACAAACTTTATTCAACGAGAACAGGGAACAAAAAATGAAAATGTTGTTTAATTTATTAAGCCTGCTCATTTTGTTAACGGTTACTGGATGTGACATTGAAAACATTGACAAACCTGCTCCAGGATACGTGAGTATGTGGGAGAAGTCAGGTGCGGATTCTACTGAGGTAGGAAAAGCCTTATTAGAATGTGGAATGCCGAGTCTTATCGATCCTGATTCAGAAAATAGAAAGCAGAGCATCAATGCAAAAGCAACAACTTATACATGTATGATTCAAGCAGGATTCCGTTATAAAGGGGGAGGGAAGCCGTGTTATACTTTTAAAGAGGAAAACCTCCCCATTTGTCAGGCTGGTGCTGTCATCCCGAAGAGAAGTGTCGAAAAGCGCTTAAACAGCCCGTTTTGTAAAAAATATAAAAATGCGGATGAATGCCAACCTTAAGTTTTGCTGTTTGTGATGGTCAACAATCCCTCATCCTTGCTTTGCTTGAAATGACGGGATTGTTTCCTCAACTAACCATTTCAATATTGTTCACCGTTGTTTTAATGAAGCGGTGACAGGAAATATCAACAGGCTTATGAGCTGTTTTATCGTAAATAAATCCATTGAAAGAGGGGAAAAATGAAGAAAATCTTAAAACTATTGAGTTGCATAGCTCTCTTAAATACAGCTGGATGTGTTAACCAACCTCCTCCATCAACTTTAGCATTATGGGAAAAACCAGGTGTCGATAAAGCGATGATCCAACAATCCTTATCAAAATGTGGCTGGAAACCGGTTTATGCTTCTTCTAGTGATATGAATTCGTATGCGAGTGAATTTGCCTCAGTTTATGAGTGCATGAAAAAAGCAGGTTTCCGGTATAAATTGCAAGATTCAAAAGGGCTTTATTTTGTACAACCTCTGAAAAGTGACTCGTTTTTAGCTAATTTGATGCTAGCTGGATATCAGCAATTTATGGACAATGATACCTTTGGTGTGACCAACAAAACGAAACAGGAACGCGCTTTACTAACGCATTTTGAGGATGAAAGAAAACGTCAGCAAAAGCAAAAAGCTTTACAAAAGCGATCACCAAAGCGTCCTCCCCATCGTTAAAAAGGTCGTTGGATAAAATCACGAATGAAGTAGAGGATCAAAGCCGTCTCCTTCTTTATCCACGCAACGGGCACTTTTAATTTGGTGTTTAAGATAGTCGACAATAAGGCAGGTGAGGTTTCATTACGGGGGATGCGTATTTTGAAGCCAAAGTCGTGGGGCAATCCACAGGATACGTTAAGCGGTTTGACCGAGGCTGGCGCATCTGGCAAGTATGACAGTGGGCTTTAAAACTGAGAAAACAGAAGCCTCTGTTCAGACCTCCACAGCGGTGACAGATAGCATAGAAGGCGGACGCGCTGTTAATATGCAAGCCCACAAAGGCAGCATTCATGGTGTTGGCGCTGATATTATCGCTGGTACCAATCCAATCTATGTGCTGGAAAATGATGAACAGAGCGGGAATATCACCATGGGAGTAGGTGAAGATATCATCTTTGAAAGTGCGCAAAATACGCAAAGCACACAAAACAGCAGTGAAAGTGCTTCAATGAGTGTTGGCACCGGTTATGGCACGGGTGGCGCAGGGGCAACGGGCAGTGCTTCTTTTAGTCAAGGGGAAGGTTCCAGTGAGGAAGTTCAACACAAAAACAGCCATATTATAGGCACCGGCACAGTTCACACAACGAGTGGGGCAAACACCACATTGGCAGGCGCCGTGGTTTCTGGAGAGCGTGTAGAAATGGAAGTAGGGGGTGATTTTGCCATTACCAGTCGCAGTGATACGGGACAAACTTCCAGTAAGCAAAACTCTGTTTCTGTTGGGTTTGGTGCTGGACAAACGGGTGGTGGGGGCTCCATGAGCGCCTCTTTCCAAAAGGATAAATCCTCCAGCGATTATCATAGTGTTGTGGAGCAATCAGGCATCAAAGCGAGTGATGGCGGCTTTAATATCATAGTTAAAGACAAAACAACGCTGACCGGAGGCATCATTGCCAGCACCGCGCCGGCAGATAAAAACAGCCTGACCACTGGAAGCATTAGCACCAGTGATATCAGCAACGGTGCCCATGCTAAAGCCAGCAGCCATGGGTTTAGCATTTCTGGTGGCGGTGCTTTGCAACAGGGGAAATATGGCATCATAAAAAATATTGCTAAAAATGCTTTAAGTCATGGAAAAGCTAAGGATGCAGCGGAAGGAGAAACCAAATCTGCTATCAGCGATGGGACTATCATCCTTACTGATACAACTGGACAGAGGGCGATGGGGCAAGATGCTGGACAAATCATTGGCTCTCTCAACCGCAACACCGCAGCAGCCCACCAAGCAGTAGGACAGCTAGATGTCGCACCGCTTGAGGGAGCAGTGCATAATCGCGTAGATATGATCAATGATTTATCGGATGAAGGATTGGGATACTGGGACAAAATACGCGAAGTCGCAAATGTTAAAGAGCATCCAGTAGGTGAGATTTTGCATGATGAAAATGGCAATGTCCTCCATTTAACCGATGAAAATGGAAAACCTATAAAAGGCAATGATGGAAAAAATATTACTCTGTATCGCTATTTAAAACCAGGAGAAGAAAATCATTTACAAAAAGGCTCTGATGGCAACAGGCGTATGTTCTATAATGGTATTTCTAATTCATCTGATGAAGCAGCCCGTAATGCCGTCAAAATGGCTGATAATGCGCATGAACCCCTTTATTTTACCTACCACCCCCAAGCTAAAGATAAGCTAGTAGAGTTCGGGGTAGCAATTTATGAGTATTTTGGGGGATGGAGTAATTCGACCAAGAAATTCCAAGATTTTGCCTCTCGTTATGGTAATGATGGGGCGATTGTTAGTGCGCATAGTCGTGGTAGCTTAACAGTAGGCAATGGACTACGTGACTTTGAAAAGCGCGGCATCCACGGTATAGCAGAAAAAACAGATATTTATCTTTATGGACCAGCGGATCATGCTCAATCGATAGCGAATGCATTATATGTCGTAAGCGATGGCAAAAATGATCATGTTTACTTACAAAGCCATGCATCTGACCCCATTAGTACGTTGTTTGGTTACAATGCACCTACTTTTTATAAAGTACCTTTAAATCTAGATGTTTCACTTTTGGAGAAAGGTATAAAAAATCCTTTATATATGACGCTGTTTGTAGGAAAAAGTTTATTGACTACAGCAACCTCTCCATTGATAGAGAGAGGGAGGGCGTTAGGCGGTTATGATCCTAGTCCTCATAATTGTTATGGTGATGCAAGTAAAGCGTGTATAACTAATTATGGAACATCTCCTACTAAACAAATTCATTCAATTTATTCGACTTTAGATCATTTATGGAAGAAAAAATGAGACAAATTTTAAAATTATTGAGTGGTATAGTCCTATTAAGTGTGACTGGATGTGACATATCAAAAATTGACAGCAGTCCTCCAGAGTACGTGAGTATGTGGGAGAAGGCAGGTGCAGATTTTACTGAGATAGGAAAAGCCTTATTAGAATGTGGAATGCCGAGTCTTATTGATGCTGATTCAGAAAATAGAAAGCTTAGTGTTAATGAGGATGCAACAATTTATGCTTGCATGGTTCAATCAGGATTCCATTATAAAGGGAGAGGAAACTGGTGTTATACATTTAGAGAAGAAAACCTTCCCATTTGTCAGCTTGGTGCTGTCATCCCACAGAGAAGTGTTGAGAAGCGCTTAAATAGCCCTTTTTGTAAAAGAAGTCCAGTACAACCTGAATGCAAACCTTAAGTTTTGTTTGTGATGACCGACAATCCCCACACTCACGTTTTTACATGCCTGTGCGGGATTGTTTCCTCAAGCAACCATTTCAATATTGTTCACCGTTGTTTAAACAGCGGTGACAGAAAATATCAACAAGCTTATGAGCTGTTTATTGTAAATAAATCCATTGAAAGAGGGGAAGAATGAAGAAAATCTTAAAACTGTTGAGTTGTATAGCTCTGTTAAGTATCACTGGATGTGTTAACTCAATTCCCTCACTTTCTCCAGCATTATGGAGAAATAAAATACTTTTAGAATGTGGAGTACCGGACCTTAATAAGGTTGTGGCGCTAGATTTGAATCAATTTGCCAGTATTGAAATGTGTATGGCGCAATCAGGTTTTCGCCCTAGCTTTACAATACAAGATTGGTGTGAAAACCATAAATCGGACAACCTTCCCATATGTCGTCCTAGTGCTGTCATGCCTCAGCGAAGTGTTGAGAGACGCTTAAATAGCCCTTATTGTAAAAAGCATTCAGAACAACTTGAATGCAAACCTTAAGTCTTGCTTCAGCAGAGAAAGCCTTGAATTTACACCAAATAAAGCTCCAGGTTGATGAGTTTGAGAAAGCCTTGTCCGTCCTTACGTGATAAGGTTTTTTTTATGCCGCGTCACTTTGACGTTGCTGTTTTGCTTGCTCGATGACATTCAAAAGATCCGATTGTAACCAACGGGATAAAAAACCAAATTTTAAAGGTTTTGGGAGAGAGCCATTAGTAACATGACGGCGGAAAGTTGAGACACTCATATGAAGCAATTTTGCACTTTCACGGTCAGTTAAAAGAATATCATTTTCTGTCATATTAAAATCCTTTCTATCAAAAAATGGTAACAAATCATAACCATTTATTAACCACATTTTGGTTCATTTTTGAAGGTATTTTATTTATAGAAAACAATATATTATCATATAAATTCTAATGTGATAATTTATGAGTCTTATTGAGAAAGAATGAGAGAGAAGAGAGAGAAAGTTATCCACAGATAATGGGGTTATTCACCCCATATTTTAGGTTTGACCCGTGACATAAGCCGCCCATTTATCCATATAGACACGGCGCTGTTCTAGATAGTCAGTGCGACGATAGGAGCGCTCTACTTGTCCTCCTACTGTATGACTTAGAATAGTTTCAGCGACCTCATAGGGGGCATCGGTTGTTTCTGCTAGCCAATCGCGTAAACTAGAGCGAAAACCATGGGGGCAAGCTTCAATTTTATTTTTTCTCATATACGCCGCCATCATCGTATGTGAAAGAGGACCACGACCGGTAAGTGAAAAGATGAAATCACTTTTAGAGATACAGCGGGCTTGTTCAATTACTTTTATTGCTTCAGATGATAGGGGCACGTGAAACTCTGTTGTGGCATCACGCTTGCCTTTCATATTCTCAGCAGGGATTGTCCATATATCACCTTCAATCTGATCTTCACGAATATGACGCAAAGGGTTGGTACGAACGCCTGTCAGGATAAGCAGACGCAAAGCTAAATGTTTTATAGTTGTTGTTTTGCAGAGAAATTGGTAAAAAGCCGGCACATCTCTCCAATCCATGGCTGGTAAGCTTTGTTTTTTATGACGTTGTTTGCCTAAGAGAGCTTTTGCTTTTTCTACTGCTTGTAAATCAACATCTAACCCTAATGCAGCCGCATGTTTGAGACAAAGATTAAGACGCATTAGTGCTGTTCGAGCAGTTCCAGCTTTTGTATGCCAAATAGGGGCAAGGGTATCGCGTATCTCTGTTTGCGTAATCTCTGAAACGGGCAGACAGCCTAATTTAGGGAGAATATGGAGGCGTAAATGTAAAAACCAATTACAAGACTCACCATCATTCTTTAATTCAGCTTTACGGCTTTCAAAAGCATCTAGAGCAATATCTTTTAAATAATGGAGATTGCGCATTGCCTCACGCTTTTGTTTGTTGCGTTCTTTAATAGGGTCACGCCCCTCACGTAAAACAGCCCGCCACCTAGTTGCCAATTCACGGGCTTTTTTTAAAGAAATATTTCGCAACGCCCCCAAGCCCATTTCACGACGGCGCCCCCGTGAAGGGTGTACCGTAAAATCCATTGAGCACCTCCATCTTTACGCTTATGAAGAAGCAAGCCGGCGCCATCATTATATTTGCTAGCCCCCAATGTTGCGACAGATCTTGCATTAAGACGGTTCATAAGAGCCATTTTTAAATCCTTTCTTATACAAATTTGATCCACACACTCATCCCACTTGTTATGTGCAAATGAGAGGTTTTGATTGATTCAAGATAAACAGCTTTGAAATGAGAGAATCCTACGTTATTCGAGACTCTCATTCAACATACAAAACAGTGAATTATCATTATAATTCAATGCATTGTTACAATCAGAGACAACGGTAAGCACGTCAGAAGAGGCAAAGGCTCTTTCAGAACAGACAAAGGATGCGTGTGATGAAGTTAAAGCCTCCGTTTCCTCTGTTAAGAGAATGCAGAAGCGGCGCAAACAGGAGTGGAACAAGCCTCGCAAACAGCTTCAGAAGCGAAGGGTTTGGCGGAAGCGGCGAAAAGTGCAGCAGAGAGTGTAACAGAGAAAGTAGATCAAGCACTAAGAGAGGCTAGCGATGCAAAATCTAAAGCAGAAGGCTTAGAAACAATAGCCAATGAAGCAAAATCCACGAGTGATCATGCAAGCCAAACCGCTTTGAGTGCAAAAAATTTATCAGAAGAAGCGAAGAGTGTTGCGGAGCAAGCAAAAGAAGAAGCTGATACGACGAAGCAAGGGCTTGGAGAGGTCAAGAGTTCACTAGACACGGTGACAGCAACAACAAATTCTGCGAATATAGCCGCCTCTGAGGCAAAAGTGTTAGCGGAAGAAGCGAAGAGTGCATTGATAGAAGTTCAAGAGAAGGCACAGAGGAACAGAGACAGTCTTTCTGAGCTTCAAAGTAAGGTAGGTTCTCTTTCCACTAGTTTTTTAGAGGATGTGCGTTTTCATCAACCTGACAGAATTCTGGAAGTCGATTCGAAAAATAGAAAAGGTCTTGTGATCAATGAAGGGGCATGTTTTCGCTTTTATCATGGTGGAGAGAATGGGGATAGGTCCATCTTTTACCGCGTTCCAAGGCGTGGAAGGATGACTTTTGACGAAGATCTTGAAGCAGGAAAGGATTATTATATATATCTCATCTTAAAAGATCAGACGAATGAGCTATCCTTTGAGCTTTCGCAAAATCCGACGGCTCCTGATGGCTATACAAAGGATAATTCTGAAAAGATTGGTGGATTTCATACGCTATGTGCGGATGTTGGTACGATTTCCGGTCATCCATTGTCTGGTTATAGAGCAGGGGATATTTTACCCAATTCAGTTTGGTGTCTCAATCACCGTCCGCATAGTTCACCAGAAGGTATGGTTTATGACCCCTCTACAGATCTGTGGGTTGATATTTATCTTCAGTCAGGGACGGGTCACAATACCCGCTCTGCGTATAATGTTCGTATTACGACGAACCGCCTACAAACAGATCGCATATCGGATATGCTGCGTGTTAAGAAGGCTTTGCTCAATAATACAGAATTTACCTCTGCGATGTATGGAAGCAATGAAGGTGGTGTGATTCAAGGCAAAAAAGCACCTTCACCAAAACATTCTGGAGGTCATAAGAATACGGCAAATATACGGATGATTTCGCATATCGGTTGTGAAGATGGTTGCGGTTATGTTTGGCAATTTGTGAGAGATGTTTGTTTCATGCAAACGGTAACTGGAACCTCACCAAATGTACAGTTTAAAAAAGATATGTATGCATTGTTAGCTGGTGGAGACTGGACTGATAGTACGAATATCAATTCACATCTGCGTGCAGTCATTATACGGAATGCCATTTATGAATCGGCTGGCGCCCGTGGCTGTAGTTATCCACGGCATTTTGTTTAGGAGGGAGAGATGATAGAATATCCAGAACATTTAAATAGCAAAGAAGATTATCTGAACATGCTTTC
>NZ_JBHIQC010000037.1:0-8075 GCF_042196385.1 Bartonella sp. AP150HLJHH
CCACCACTTTTGAGAACACCGTCTTCACCATTTAAAACCAGAGCAACTTGCCCCAATGACGGATCATGACTTTTTGCTATAAGCGTAAAGGCGCCATTGGATAAAGTACTTCTAGTAGATATGGTTATAGCAGTGCTCATCTTCACTATGCTGTTCTACAAGGAGCTATTAACCTTGTCGCGCAGAAGGGAAAAATATCTACAACACATTTGGGTCTTGTCCGAACCTACGGGCAACTCTCTTTCACCCCCAAAGATATAAAAGACAGCAAGTAAGAGCATATTGAATAAATAGTCATTTCAACTCACCACCGCCTATGGCAGTAAACAGCGTGACAATGGTTTCTACCTTGATACGCTTTTATCCTATGGGATAATAAAGGGAGATATCACCAATGCTCTTATTGGTAAAACTGCAAAATTGAAAAACGCCAAAATGTTGAGTATCTCCACCACTGTTGGCAAACAATTTGCAACGGGTATTCAAGCCGTAACATTCGAACCGCAGGCACAGCTTGCCTATCAACATTTGATGTTTGATACCATTAAAGATGCTGATAATCTGACCATTGAGATGCAAAATCCTTCTCAATGGATAATCCCGTGTTGGTGGACGTTTGACAAAAACCATTGCCACTGAAAACAGCCGTCCTATGTCTTTCTATGGAAAAGTAAACTTAATCAAAACCTTTGGTGATGATCAGACATTCCATATTGATAAGTATTATAAATGTGACCCCTCGGGAAGTTCCGTTGAAGGTGGGCTTGGTATTGGTGCATAATTGTCCGCTAACCTCTCCCTTCATGGTGATGTCAGCTATCAACAAAAGCTTCAAAAAACTGGTATAAGTGGTGCAAGCTTTTCAGGAGGAATACTCTATCAGTTTTAAATCAAAACTGTAAAAATAGCCTATTCAATTTAACAAAAAGGCAGTATATTGCTGCCTTTTTGGTTTATTATAAGCTGTTTTTAAGCGCTTTTTTAAATAGAGAACAGCGAAATATTTGAAGACATTCATTGACCATTGGATGTTTTTTACAAAAAATTCTTTTTATAAAGAATAAAATTGTAAAAAAGAGAACAACCAAAAACAAAATGATATTGTAAAATAATGAGAAGCTTTTCTAGAAAATACAACATTACTATCTTTTGTTATTTCTCACGAATTTAATGCTTAAAATCCCAAAATAAAACTTTTGAACATAAAATGATAAGTAAAAAATAATGCAATAATATCAAACAAAGGGATGTATGTTATAAGTCACTCATATATTTCAAAATGGAAGTTCTAATAGGATTTAAAATATTACAGCTCAAACACTGCCCAGAAAATTCATACTGAAAAAATCCTATTATCCCCTTCCCTCTTAACAATGCCGCCAAACATCTCCAGAAACTTCAAAACAAATAAAATTGCATTTTCTCTTCTGTAAAATTGATCATGCTCTTTGCTCTCTATGGACAATAGGCTCTATACTTGCTTCAAAAAACTCCTTTGTATAATCGTGTTGCGCATGTAGATTACGCAATTCATCATTGCTAAGCTCTTCAAGAATAATCCCTTTATGCATAATTCCAACACGTTCACAAATATGTGCAACAACAGCAAGATCATGGGACACCATCAAATAAGTAAGCTTTTTTCTCGCTCGCAACGATTTCAACAAGTTTAAAATTTCAGCCTGTACCGACACATCCAATGCAGATGTTGGCTCATCAAGCAACAACACCTCTGGCTCAATAATTAAAGCACGTGCAAGAGCAATACGCTGACGCTGCCCTCCAGACAACTCATGAGGATAACGATAAAGAAATGAAGAATCTAAACCAACGGAATCTAAAGCATCCTCCACCCGCTCTCTTTGCTTATCCATTCCATGGATTTTGAGCGATTCAGAAAGAACCGTATGGACCATTTTTCTTGGATGGAGCGAAGCATAAGGATCTTGAAAAACCATTTGAATACAGCGTAAAAAATCCTTACTTCTTTTCTTTTCAACTTCTTGTCCAGCAAAAAGAAACTTTCCACTATAATCTGGAATAAGCCCCACCAATGTATTCAAAATAGTTGACTTTCCACATCCGGATTCACCAATCAAACCATAAGCTTCACCACGCTTAATATGAAAATTAACATTTTTAACAACTGTTACTGCCCTATGCCTATGACCAAAAGTTACAGATAAATTAGAAACATCAATAATATTCTCACAATTTGTCATGAGGAACCTCCTCAACGCCATTAACAATCGTAGGATTATACAACCAATCAGGATCACGCTCAGGAACAGCCAAAATATCAACTGGATTATCAAGCCGTGGCAAACTCGCGAGCAACGCCTTTGTATAAGGATGACAAGCGTGAGACAAATCAGAAGCAGGCAACTCTTCTAAGACACGGCCCGCATACATCACCAAAATACGATCACAAAAATCAGCAATCATATTTAAATCATGACTAATGAAAATAAGTCCCGTTCCAGATTTTGTCACAAGTTCATCTAATACAGATAAAACTTGTCGTCTGACCGTAATATCAAGTGCAGATGTTGGCTCATCAGCAATAATTAAATCAGGTTTTGGAATGAGCATCATTGCAATCATCACGCGCTGCCCCATCCCCCCAGATATTTCATGAGGAAAGAGACGCATCACATGTTCAGGATCACGAATATGAACAGATTCTAACATAGATATGGTGCGCTCCCGCGCTTCAGCTTTTGAAACACGGTAATGAATACGGTAAGCCTCCATAATCTGTTCCCCGATCCGTATTAATGGATTAAGTGAATATTTGGGATCCTGTAAAATCATTGAAATACGTTTCCCACGGATTTTTCGCATCTGAGGTTCACTTGCGGCCAATAAATCAACATCCTCAAAGCGCATTTTTTTAGCTTTAACAATGGCTGCTTTTGGACTCAACCTTAGTATTGCGCGCCCAGTCATCGATTTTCCAGATCCGGATTCACCAACAATTCCAATTTTTTCTTTTCCAACAGAAAAACTAACACCACGCACAACTTCTGAAATGCCGCGCGTTGTAGGAAAAGAAATACGTAAATCTTCTACTTCTAATAATTTATTACCCATTGCGTGGATCCAATACATCACGAAGACCATCACCTAAAAGGTTGAAAGCAAGACTTGCAAATAATATTGCACAGCCTGGTATTGCCGCCAACCACCAATTTGTCATCATAAATTCCCGCCCTGAAGAAAGCATCGCACCCCATTCAGGACTTGGAAGTTGAGCTCCCAACCCTAAAAAACCAAGACCAGCAGCCGTTAAAATAATTCCAGACATATCCAAAGTTAATCGTACAATCACTGAAGGAATACACATGGGCGCAACATGAAACAAAATAATTCGCCAAGCAGAGGCCCCTTGCAGGCGAACTACAGAAACATAATCAGAAGAACGTATTGTCAAAGTCTCAGCACGTGCTAAACGTGCAATTGGTGGCCATGCTGCAATTGAAATTGCAATAGAAGCATTTTCAATCCCTGGTCCCAATGCGGCTGAAAATGCAAGAGCTAAAATCAAACCTGGAAAAGCAAGAAAAATATCGACAATGCGCATGAGCACAGTATCAACCCATCCGCCCATATAACCAGATACAGTTCCAACAATAAGTCCTATTGGACCTACAATAACTGTTGTAAGAAAAACAACATAAAGAGTAATACGGGAACCAAAAACAAGGCGACTAAAAATATCACGTCCCAATTCATCTGTTCCAAAATAATGCGCCATAGAGGGTGGCTGCAACCGATGCCCCAGATCATTGCTAAGAAAATCATGCGTAGCAATCCAAGGAGCAAAAAATGCACATATGATAATAATACAAATAATAAGCAGACCGAATACAGCCGAAAAGTTATGAAAAAACTTAGCCAGTGCGTGATAAATTCTTTGTATGTTCGCTTGAATTATGGAGTTTGGAACAGGATCGTTTAACCAACTACCCAAAGAAGATGATGATTGCGATTTATGATGATTACTTACTGTCATATTCAACGTGTCCTTGGATCAAAAATGCGATAAAGCAAATCAGAAAATAAATTAATGGCGACAAAGATAAATCCTACAAGTAAAGTACATCCTACAACTGCATTCATATCTCCGGCTAAAAGAGCATTTGTCAAGTAATGTCCAAAACCAGGCCAAGCAAAAACTGTCTCCGTTAAAACAGCCCCTTCTAATAAAAAAGCATAAGAAAGTGCAACAACGGTAATAATTTGAACAGCAGCATTTCGAAAGGCATGCCCCCAAACGGTTCGCGCCCACGATAATCCCTTTACACGTGCAGTAATGATATATTCCTGATTAAGCTGCTCAATCATAAACCCACGAGTCATACGGCTAATATAAGCCATAGCACCGAAAGCCAAGATCAAAGCTGGCATAATAACGTGACTAAAAACATTACCAAAAGCCTCCCATTGTCCTTGGCTTGCAGTATCCCAAAGGAAAAATCCTGTTTTTGGTTCAAAAGAATATTCATAAAGAAAATCAAGTCGTCCTGGGCCACCAACCCAGCCAAGCTTGGCGTAAAATATTAACAACGCCATTAATCCGAGCCAAAATGTTGGAGTAGAATAACTTACAAGTGTAAAAACACGGACAACATAATCAATAAATGAATCGCGATACATTGCTGCAAAAACACCAAATGGAATTCCAAGACTTGTGCCAATAACAATAGCAACGGTTGCAAGCTCTAATGTTGCAGGAAATACACGCATAATATCGGCTAGAACAGGTCGCCCAGAAGTTAAAGCATCTCCAAAGTCAAACAAAAATACATTATGAAGATACTTCCAATATTGGACAATCAACGGCTTATCAAGACCCAGCTTATAATACATTGCATCATAAGCTTCCTGACTGATATTATCACCAAGAATAGACAGAACCGGATCTAGAGGAAGAAGATGACCAAGAAAAAAAGTGATCGTCACCAACCCAAGCAATGTGATAAAAACTGAAATAAGAAGTTTCAATCCTTTGCATAAAAAATCCCATAAAAATAATTTTTTCTGCTTTTCTGATACAGCTCTTTCAGTCTCTGAAAGTGGCAAAACCATTATAAAAATCCCCTCTGTAGCGACAAAACATAAAGCAAATACTTTTTTATATAACAAAACAATCTCTTATTAAGCATGTTCTACAATCCTTTTCTATAACATGCTTCTTTTTATTTTTCTGCTTCATTGTAATAAAGTCTATAACTGTTCCAAATCCATTTTTTGACATCAGGCCCCATACCAACGGTATAATATGTCTGAAATAAATAAACCATAGGACCATGCTCTAGCACATAATGCTGTAAAGTACGATATCGCACAATGCGCTTATTGGGATCTTGCTCAAACAAAGCATCCATCACCATGTTATTAATATTTTCATCATAATACCCAGCGCGCCAAGCTAAATACATATTGTGCTTTTTTGTAAATGTTGGATCAGGGTTAAACACGTGATTTAATGAAGCAGGATGTCCATCAGGATCGGCACTCCCCCACCCCATAATAGCAGTATCATAATTTCCACCACGTACACGGCTCAACAATTGATTTTGTGCCATTTTTTCAATTGTAAGCTCAACACCAATTTTGCGTGCATTGGCTTGAATAGACTGTGCAACAGACGACATATAACTAAGGCTTCCAACTAAAAGATTAGCTTTAAACCCATTAGGATAACCAGCTTCAGTAATCAGTTGTTTTGCTTTTTTCAAATCCAACTGAAAAGGCAAACCTTCTTTTTCATCTAAAGCACCTGGAACACCTAAAGACATATAAGTTGCCCGAGGAATAGCAATCCCTTTCAAAACAGTTTTTCCAAGACCTTCATAATCAACCAAATAACGAAGTGCCAATCTGACCTTTTCATTCGCAAAAATTGCATTCTTATTATTTAACGATAAGTAAATAATCTGCGGACGCAAAACACGACTAATTTTGACTGGGCCTCCTTTTTTTTCAAGATCTAAAATATCCTCTGAAGAAAGATCACGCACTATATCCACATCACCTTTTTCCAAAAGAAGTCTTTGACTTGATGAATCCGCTACATGCTGCACAACAATCTGCTTAATTTTAGGCACATCGCCCCAATAATGTTGTGTCGCCTCTAACACAACTTTATCTCCTGGAGACCAGCTCACCAATTTATAAGGTCCAACACAAGCTGTATGTGTTGCTAAATATTTATTCCCCATATCACCGTTAATACTCTGTGCTTCAATTGTTTTCCGATCAAGCAAAGCAGAAGCATAAGATTGTCCAATAACAGTCAATATGAGCTGAATAGGATAGGGTTTATCTAATTTTAATTGTAAAGTCTTATCATCAAGAGCCTGAATATTTGTTTCAATATTGTTTTTGGTAAACCCATAATCCATTAAAGATTGAGCATAGCTTAATCCTAATTTAATAATCCGTCGCATCGACCATACCAGATCTTGCGCTGTAGCCATCCTTCCATCATTAAACTTTAAATCATCACGAAGATGAAAGACTATTCTTTTACCATTATCTAAAACGTCCCAAGATTTTGCCATAGCAGGGCGAATTTTTGTAGGATCATGCTCATCATATTTCACTAACGCGCTGCAAATATTCGTCAATAACTCACTCGTCACAACCTCAACAGTTTGCGCTGGATCAAAACTACTAATTGAATCAATATTCCATGCCATTACCAATATATCTTTAGATGAGGCACTGAATGCCGATGTTACAGCCCCATTAAAAAAAACGATTGAGCTTAATAAAATAGAAATTTTTTTCAATATTCTTTGTTTTCCCATTTTATCTCTTCCTTTTGTATTCTTCTACCTTTTCACACAAAGTGATTGTGATTTTGCTTAAATAGCATAGCATTAGACATCAATTTCATTTAATCAAACTAAGCATCTATAAAATAATTTTCTTATACATCAGTCTATATTCGGGATGCAGAGAATCTATAACCATAAACAAAGATCCTCCCCAATATAACTTTCTATATTCATCGCTCCCTATAAACGATCTTAATTATATACTGGTACTACACAAACATCCCTCACAGTTTCATCCTTAAAAAACTGAAGAGCTTTATATGGGAGAATACTTTCATCATGCAATTATGATTAAGCTCTTTTTAGCTTTGATAACACTAAAAAGACACACTTATTTTTCAATTTTACTATAAAAAATACGCGGCGCACTATTCCAAACCCACTTTTTGATATCAGGCGTCATCGCGACAACGCTATATTGTTGAAAGATAAACGCATAAGGTCCTTTTTGCATCAATTCACGTTGTAAATCAGCATAGAGTTGTGCCCGTTTTTGCGGATCTTTTTGAAATAATGCCTCTTCAACTTTTTGATTCATATTGGCATCAAAATACCCATGCTGCCAACTAGGATAGGCTGTATTTCTAGCCTCAAAACGATTATCTGGATTGAAAATAAGACGTGAAGCCATTGTATGAGGATCCACAGAATCATTATTCCATCCGATAAAAGTCGTATCAAAAGCCCGTGCATTAACTTTTGAAAACAACTGTGTACCTGCTACACGTTCAATTTTAAGACGCACCCCCGCCTGTGCAGCACTATCCTGGAGTGACTGAGCAAGTAACAAAGTATAAGGAGTGTTTGACACGAGAAAATTTGCCTCAAATCCATTCGGATAACCAGCTTCTGCTAAAAGCTGCTTGGCTTTTGCAATATCAAGTTTAAAGGGTTGCCCCTCTTTTTCATCCAAAGCCCCAAAGTTGCCAAGAGGAATAAAACTGGCCCGTGGGATACCAATCCCTTTGAGAAGCTTCTTGCCAAGACCTTCATAATCTATGAGATAACGCATCGCCAAACGTACTTTTTCCTTAGCAAAAATAGGATTCGTCGTATTGAATCCCCAGTACATCATAGTTGGCACTAACACTCTTTCAACTTTAACATCTGTTGTTTTTTGCAGATCTGCAAGATCTTCAGGTGTCAAATTACGAGCAACATCAATATCGTGCTTTTGCAACAACAAACGTTGTGTTCCGGGCTCTGCAACATGGCGAATTAAAATCT
>NZ_JBHIQC010000039.1:0-7585 GCF_042196385.1 Bartonella sp. AP150HLJHH
ATATACCCCCCTAAATCGCCTTTTTTGACATCATCAAAATCTCTTAAGGCTCTAATTCGAGTTAAGAAATGACCATCGATATATTCACAATCATCAATAAATTCATATTTTTTTGCAGGCTCTTGTTGATTAACAGACGTGGTTTCATTTGAAATATTAGAGATAACGGGGGTGTTTTTTGATATATTTTTCATAATTAAAACCTTACTGATTAAATGTTTGTTATTGGCATCTCTATAGAGGCGCCGGGTGCTAACAAACACGGCAGTAAGTCCGTCGTTACACTTTTCCCATAAATGGGTATTGTATGGTGTAACTACACCCGACAAAATCACTATATATGCTAACAAAAGCATAAAAGATAGTCAGTTTTTAATAGGATTAGGTTTATCGCAACCTATTCGCTTACTGTTTAGTGTTGTTAAGCACTTGATTATTTATATAGCAAAATACGTATTTATTGTCAAATAATATTTTATCTTTTTTGATATTTTTTCTTATTTTTTAAATACGTTATGTATTGATAATATCTTATGCTTATTAATTGCTTCTTTTATATTTATGTGCTTTTAAAGATATATTATAGGTTTTATTAAACGATTGCGTTATTTTCTGAATCTATACATTTATAATATTTAGAAACGCTCTCATTATGCGTATTTTAAACTTTATAACCTATCAATTTTGTCACTAAATGGCTTTTAAGATTTCTGTTAATTTCTTTTAATAACACATTTTAGACTTAACAGCCTTATAGGGACTGTCTTTATAAACAAATGCTTTCATTTGTATTTTTGTATTCTCTATAGTTGTTATGTTCTTTATAGCCATGGCATCATTTTTCATGTTCATAAGAGAAATGATAAATAGGATAATTGCGATTTATTGTCTGTTATGAAAACACTTATGAAAACATCTAAAGAGAGAATGATAATTATAGAGATGAGCAAAATCCCTTTTAATAAACTTTTGTCATTTTTGTCAGTTCTTTTTAGAACCTATATCATTTTTTTTAAATGAGAGAAAATTAAAATCATTATATTTCAATAAGTTAAGTTTTATGAATTTTTCAAAATACAACTTATTAAAACAGCCATAACAAATAAATACAACTGTAAATATATATTTGTCAGTTTATGTCAGTACATTGAATCGACAAAAGTGATCATTTAGTGAATGATTAAAACATGTCTTATGAGAGTATGTGATCTTTTAAAGCCTTTCAAAAGAAAGGGATTATAATCATAATAAATGCTATCAAGACCATTATGGTTATGAGTTTTGGAGGTGCTTTTTACGCCCCTTTTATATATTTTTTTCAATAAAAAAATAAAAGTTATTATATTTCAATAAGTTAATTTTTATCAATTTTTCAAAAAACAACCTATATCAATAATACAACCTATAAATTCAACTAATGCTCTATGTTTTGTAAGGGTTTTGGGGGGGGAGAAACATTCAAAACCTATAAGTAATATAAGAAAATGAATATACATAACCCTCTTTAAACAAAGCTTTTGAAAAGGATAAAGCACTCATTTTAGATTACGGTTTAATCTTTTAAAGGCAATCCAAATAAGAGTATCTAAAAGTGCAAGTTTCTTCTTTTTAGAATAACGCATACAAACACTCCTTTTAAAGATTGTATCTAATCAACTTAACAAAAGAGGTATAGATTATGGTTATAAGCTCTATACCCCTTATGCGTTTATCATACCCATTATATGAGCATCTTTATAAGTTATTCAGTTTCTCTTATTTCTAATTTTGGTAAGTTCTTAACAATCTTCATTGTTTCTAAACTTACGGTAATAACCCTTTGAAACAAATCCAATGGATAGGCAGGGTTGCCAATGGTTTCAACAGCATAGTGATTGGCATCATTAACAATACCACTCTTTTTATCTGTCTTTACACATTGACGCCCCATAACCGATTCAAGAGAGATATCTGTCATGATGATATTGCTATTATAAATAACAGTTGATTTATTCTTTTCCTTACTATCCTTAATTTTTGCGAATTTCATTTCAGTCACATAATAGAATTTTTCGAGATTAGAGATTTCTGTCTGTTTTGGATTACCCTTTTTAAAGGTCACAGGATAAGGCTCTACAGTTTCATAATTCACGTGCAAATGCCCCAGTTTACGCCCTACTGTCACAAATTTCCAAAAATCATTAGCACTCTTTACGCAAGGGATACGAGGCAGTTCTTTGCATAAGTTATGAGCATAACGAGCACGATAATCTTCTGAATGCAAGAGACCGTAAACATAATAAAATAGATCATCTTTAGTAATTTTTTCATTAGGATAAGCGGCTTTAAAATATGCTAATTCTTCATAAGTTATGGCATTACGCATTTTCTTTTTTGCTTATTTTAATAACAAGCTATCGTCATGCTATTTTTCTTATCAAGCGATAATAATGGAGTGTTTTTTGTTGTCTCTAATATGTAACAGTTCCAATAAATTTGGTCTATTCTATGAATAAGAGTCTTTACTTGAAGCTCAAGATTATATTACATGCAACACCTTAAAATTAAGAAGCATATAGAGTGTATGATTGTCATTTAACAGTGTCATTGTAAAATCTTCAAAAGCGGGGGAAATGATATGGTTTGCACAACACATAAAGCAGGTGTATACAGTACAGTCTATGCTTTTCTCTTAGATGTTATAAGTATTATTTTCATCAAAAAATTAAAAAATTGTTACGCGGTTGGCGATTTTTTCTGTGACGCTGATGATGGGGGTCATTTTGTTGCTCATTTTGAGGGCACAATGAATGCATAGATTTTTTTTCATTTTTGTTTTTGCGGCTATTTTGTGCCTTTTCTCGTTGCCGAGTTTTGCCCAAAACATTCGTGAGAAAGCGATTAATCAATCAGAGAGCATCCAACGACAACAAACGCAAGAACAGCGTTTTCAACGATTGCACCGTAGAAACGAAACACATGGGGTATTTTTGCCAGACGATGATACCACATCTGCCTATGGTGCTTCGTCTGGTACAACCTGTTTGCTGATCAAAAGCATTGAATTTGTTGGTGCTCAGTTGATTTCTCATACCGACCTTCATGAAGCCATTTCTCTTTGGGAAGGACGGTGTTTGGGGATTGCCGAAATCAATAAAGTGCTCAAAGCGGTGACCAAGCTTTATATGAAGCGCGGCTATATTGCGGTGCGGGCTTATTTGCCTGAGCAGGATTTAAGCGGCGGTCATCTCAAGATTGTTGTTGTTGAAGGTGTGATGGAAGATATTACCCTTGATGGGCATAAAGTTGGAAGGAAATCTCAAGGAGAAATCACCACGGCTTTTCCAAACCTTATTGGGAAGCCGACCAATCTGCGCCAGATAGAGCAAGGGCTTGATCAAATCAATCGGCTTTTCTCACGCCAAGCCACCATTAATCTTGGTGCGGGGAGCAATTCGGGTGGTTCGATACTCGATGTTCATATTGAAAAACAGAAACCTTGGCTTATTACGCTTTCCAGCGATAATCTTGGCGCTAAAGCAACAGGGCTTTATCAAACGCGCTTGAGCCTTTCTTTTGATGATCTGTTGGGGATCAATGATCAATGGTCGTTGAGCTATCAGCGTTCTATGGATGGTAGTCCGTATCATTTTTCTCACAAGCGCCCCAATAGTGATACTCTAACGGGATCCTTTTCTCTACCCTATGGCACTTGGACAACAGGTTTTGATGGGACGTGGAGCCAATATCATTCGAGTGTTAAGGGAATATTTTCCGATATTATGACAGCGGGCAAGTCTTTATCGCTTACACCGTGGATTTCACGGGTTATCGACCGTGATCAAGAGGGAAAGACCTGGGTTACAGGACGGTTGACATGGAAATATTCTGATAATTTTATTATGGGCAGTCGGGTTGATGTTTCCAGCCGTAAATTGGCTATTGCAACCTTTGAGCTTGATCATTCGCGCAAGTGGCTTGGAGGAGAATTAAGCGCGCATATAGGGTTTCATAAAGGGTTGGCAATTCTTGGCGCTTATGACGATAAAGAGCAAGAGAATGCAACAAAAAATTCACCCAAAGGGCAATTTTCCAAATTGTCTTTTTCTCTAGGCTACGTGCGTCCTTTTTCGCTCAAACAATATAACTTTCGCTATAACACGCTGTTTTCAGGACAATTATCACCCGACACGTTGTTTAGTTCAGAGCAAATATCGCTTGGTGGCAGTTCCTCTGTGCGTGGGGTGCGTGAGGCGATTTATTACGGCAATAATGGGGCGTTTTGGCGCAATGAATTGTCGCTGTTGTTGCCAGGTTTTTCTTCGAGAATGGGGCGTAAATTTATGAGCCAATTTGCCCCTTATATGGCGCTTGATCTGGGGGCCGTGGCCAATAATGTAAACAAAAACAGTTTTGGCGGGAGCCTCGTTGGGGCAACTCTTGGTTTCCATGCAACCGGAGACATTACGGATATTGATGTATCTTATTCGAATATTTTAACCCAATCGACAGTGCGAGAAAAGGGAAATGCGACAGGGTTATTTCAAGTGCGGGCATTATTGAGATTTTAGAGCAAAGGGGCGGTAAAAATATCGCTGCGCTGTTTATACCCATATGGGTTGTTTTTTTAAAGAGATAAAGAATTTTATGAGGAGCTGAAGATGCGGGGATTGAAAGATCAAAAGCATAGATTGGGATATGGATACAAGCTATGGCAGCGCGTTCTTTGTGTTTTGCAGCGAGGGATCCATAAGGGGCTTTCACTTGTTTTAAGCTTTTGCTTAGCTTTTCAGCCTTTGTTGTTGCAAGCACAAGCGCTTGGAGCGCGAAGTCCTGTTGCACAAGAGAGCCAAGGGATTAAAGCAGCTGATGGGGTTGGCTCTGTTTTCCGCCCCACGGTGGGGAAAGCCGGCAATGATGTGCCGCTGATTGATATTGTTCGCCCCAATGGACAGGGTCTTTCTCATAACAAATATGACAGTTTCAATGTTGATACCCATGGCGTGATTTTGAACAATTCGACTGAGGAGGTTTCGCGTTCACAGCTTGGGGGATTGGTGCCAGGCAACGGCAATTTGCGTTATAGCGGTGCAGCAAAGGTTATCCTCAATGAAGTGGTGAGTGCCAATCGCTCGCGTCTTGAAGGCGTGAGCGAAGTACACGGGCATATGGCGGATGTTATTATCGCCAATCCCAATGGGATTACCTGTAACGGTTGTGGCTTTATTAATACACCACGGGTGACTTTATCGACTGGACAACCGATTATTGGAGCCGATGGCGCTTTGAGTGGATTGCGTGTTGAGGGTGGAGATATCACCATAGGCGCTCGTGGGGCTGATGGGAGTGCATTAGATATTTTTGATCTTGTTTCGCGCAAGATCAGTGTCGGGGGTCCCATACAGGTCAAAGGAGATTTGGCTGTTATCGCGGGGCGCAATCATTTTGATTATAACAAACGCGAAGCAACTTCTCTTGGTTCTGATGGCAAAGAGCCGGAATTGGCGATTGATTCCAGTGAGTTTGGTGGAATGTATGCGGGGCAGATCCGCGTGATTGCCAATGATAAAGGTGCGGGCGTTAAGATGCGCGGAGACATGGTTGCCAATGCAGGCGCCATGAGATTGACAAGTGATGGCAAGCTGGTAATTGCCAAAGCACGTGCCAAAGGAGCGGTGAAGGCTCACTCCCACCACGATAGTGTACATGTGAAAGATCTGCTTTTCTCAGAAGAAGCAGTTGAACTGAAGGCTTTGAAACATGTTGAACTGGCTGAGCAAGCTCGCGTTGCAGCGAGCGGTACTGTTGATGTGCACGCCGATCTGATCAAGCTCCAGTCTCATGCTCTTCTAGCAAGCGGTATTGGGAGTGATGGTCAACAGTCAGCGACGGGTTCTTTGCATTTACAGGCAGCAAAGCTTGAGGCGGGGAATGGGCGGATAGCCGCCGGTGATCTTTTAGAGATCCAAGCAGCAACAATTGATCTGAGCCGCATGCAAGACAATGATCAAACAGGGGTTTCTTCCCTTGGCGATCTGACCATTAAAACCAATCAAATCAGCGCTTTAAACAACCATATTGGTGCCAAGGGGAATATTGTCTTGAGCGCCGATGATGGGCTCACTGTAGGCGCTGGACATTATAGCGCCGGCGGCTCTCTTTTGGTGGAAGCAGCAGAGCTTACATCACGCGCGCGCTTAGTGGCAGAGCAAAAAATTGACCTTTATGCGCATCACGGTGCCCTGATCCAAGAAGGCACTGTATTGTCCAATGGGAAGATAACGCTGGATGCCCATGGTGCCCTCAATCATACGGGTGATATTGTCAGTATGCAGCAGGTTGCCTTGACAGCGGGGGGCATGCTCACAACCTCTCAAGAGAGCACGATTTTAAGTTATGATGTGGTTTTAAGTGCTGATGCTTTAACCCAAGCAGGGACTGTGGAAGCTCAAGAAGGAGCATTAACCCTTCAAGTGCGTGATGGGGTTATCAATAGCGGCACAATGCGCGGTGAGAGTGTCGATGCTCATATTGGTGCATTTACCAATCAAGGGACGTTTATTGCAACCGATGATTTGCATTTGATGGTAAGCACACAAGAAGGCGCCGATCCGCAACAAGCCTTTCTGAAGAATACATCCGAAGGTGTCCTTCAAAGTGGTGGTGTTTTTGTTGTGACCGCAGGGCAATTAGACAATGCCGGTGTGCTTGGCTCTAGTGGTGAGAATGTTGCGCTCAATGTGGCAGGGAATGTCAGCAATAGTGGGCTGATTTACGCCAAAAAATCTATGGACGTATTCAGTGATGGTGATTTAACCAACACACAGGGCAGAATGATTGCAGAAGAGGCTCTCAGCATTGGTGGGCTGAAAGAGATACGTGCTGGTCATATAAATAATGAGGCTGGTCTTCTCAGTGCTTTAGCCGGTGAGATGAAGATTGTTGCAACGTCTTTTGTCAATAAAAGCGCTGAAACGACAAATTCAGAGCAACAAAACGCTACACATGATGAAGGTGCGCATGTTTTAGCCCGGGATGGTTTGCGCATTGATGTGGGCAGTTTTGAGAATGTTGATGGTCTTATTTCTACGCAAGGGGCAGTCAATATTGTTGCTGATAGTGTGATCCAAGCAGGGCACATAGAGATTGAGCGTGGTGACCTTCAACTGACCAGCCACGGTGATTTAAGCAATAGTGGCACGATAGAAAGCAATGATACCATTGCTTTGCATGCGCAAACAAATCTCAGCCAAACGGGGCGCATTGTCTCTAAAAAGCGGATAGAGCTTTCCAGTGATGGCATATTGACAATGGGCGAGACAAGTGAGGTTGGCGCCTATGATGTAACGCTGAAGGCAGGCACACTCACCCAAGCTGGGCTTGTGGAAGCGCAAGGCGGGGTACTGACTCTCAACAGTCATGATGTTTTAAGCAATTCCGGTATTATGGTGGGCGGTGTTGTTGATGCGAAGCTTGGGTCTTTAGCCAATTCCGGTCAGCTTTTAGCCAGTGACAGTTTTACGCTTGTGGCAAAAAGTCATGATCCGTCATTGGGGCAAGTTGCTCTGGTTTTAAATGGTGAAGACGGTGTTCTCAAAAGTGGTGG
>NZ_JBHIQC010000040.1:0-7447 GCF_042196385.1 Bartonella sp. AP150HLJHH
TAGAATCAAGATTCACCTATTCCCCCATATTAGACATAACTATTTTATTTTACTTGCTTTTTATATACCATTTATGAACACCGCCGCAAAAAAGGCTTTAAGATGTATTAAGATACACAACAATCGCCTCTGCTGTTTTCTTGATCGCACCTCTTGCGGCAAAATGAGTAGAGCTTAATCCTAAAAAAACCGATTCAATATATGAACCCCCTGCATAATATCAAACCCATGCGTATTTGGTTTAATAAATCCACGGAACCCTCATCAATTTCACTCTACGACTTTGAGTAATATGCTTTGCTTCCTGCAACAAAGGCTGTTTTTTATCACTGATCAGAGACATCGGCTGGAATATTAGCGTTTCCCGCAGTGCTCGTTGTTACAGCATCCACATGCCCCACAACGTTACCACCCGCTCCATCGACAGCAGCGTCCGCTACCCCTGTTGTTTTATTATTGATCTCACCTCTTGAAACAAGATTGGTAGAGTTTTGCAATCCTACAAGACCGATTTTATGATATCCAGCCATGCGTATTTGATTTAATAAATCGATGACAGTACCATAATCAATTTCGCTATCCGCTTTGATTAAAATTTTTGCCTCTAAATTTTGCGTAGTTTCCCTCAACAAAGCTTCTCTCAAAGCTGCTTGTTCTACAAGATGATCACCAATGTAAAGAGAACGATCTTTTTGCAACGTAACATAAAGAGGTTCATCAGACTGAACCACTGAAGGTGCTTGAGTTATAGAAGGAAGCTGAACGGAAATGGCAGATGTTGCCAAAGGCGCAGCAACCATAAAAACAATAAGCAACACCAATACAACATCAATAAAAGGGGTTACATTGATTTCGCTTTGCAACCCACTCTCGTCTATATCCCAATCATTATTAAGGCTTGCTTTCATTTTTTATGACTTTTCTGTTGTCTTTGTCTATCAAGTTCACGGCTCAAGAGCCTTTCAAGAGCAGCAGCGATATCACCTAAATCACTGCGATAACCACTCAAAGCACGCATAAGGCTATTATACATAACAACGGCGGGAATAGCCACAAAAAGCCCAACAGCCGTTGCGAATAAGGCTTCAGCAATTCCAGGCGCCACCACATCAAGTCGCGTTGTTTGAGACTGAGCAATCCCAATAAAAGAATTCATAATTCCCCAAACAGTTGCAAAAAGACCAACAAAAGGAGCAATTGCACCAATAGTTGCAAGAACAGCGCTTCCACATGCAACACGGCGTGTAGCAGCCAGCAAGCAGCGTGACAAAAGTGAATGAACCCTTTCTTTTAAACCTTCATGAACATCACGAGCCTTAGCATCGCGAACATCGCGGGAAACATCTTCATATTGATTGCTCTCCTCATAAAAGAGAATATCTTCAATCGTTTGTGCACTTTCCCCTGTACTGTTTTTTTCACCAGAGCTTTCGTTTATCCCTTCAGGAGCAGAAAAATGAACCTGTTGTGCAGAAAGATAAACCTCTTTAAGAACTTCTTTGAGAAAAAACACACCAGCTCCTTTGCTTTCTTTCAAACTAGCTGCCAAACGCGTAAGAGTCTGAGCATTTAGAACCAATTGAAGTTCATGACGTACTCTTCGTTTTACCAAAGTGATCTCGACAATTTTCACAAAAGCAATTGTCCAAGACACAAGTGAAGCAAGTAACAAAATAATGATAACGGCTTTTACCACCCAATCAGCAGCCATAAACATAGAAAGAGGAGAAAAATCATGCACTGTCAATACAGAAGACATATTATCTAAAGGGACTGTTTTATCTAAAGGGACTGTTTCAGATTCCATTTTTATCTCACATTCTTGTGCTCTTATCTTTATTTATGAGCTGGATCGTCACCCCGCATAGCATCACTGTTCCACAATGCCACGACCCTTTTAACGTCACTTGTGTATTCCTCTTAAGAAAGAAAACTTGATAAATCAAGTATAGTTTTATTTCACAAGCTCTCTCTTAATTCTAAAGAAATTACTCAAGAAATTTTTCTCTAACAATTCAACAAGTTTATCTTACCCAATCAATTTATTGCATAAATTAGGCAAAATGATAAACTTACAAGAAGTATCGCATATAATATTTTAATTTATAAGAATAATTTATCATCGTTCCTGTCAAATAAATCTCTCATATCGCAAAGCTTTTTTCATTTCAGCAGCTCTTTTAAAGCCAACAAAATATTTGCTTACATGAAACAAGCAGCAAAAATATCATAAAATCCTCGGAGAAAAGGATATGCACTTCTCTAACAACCAGTGCACTAAAGTACCTCTCCTATCCTAAAATAAAAATATACCTCACGTTTTTAAAAAAGAACTATCGCAATATCTTAAACTGACCAAAAGTATCATGGGGAGCGCATGTTGCCCCCAAATACATAGAGAGCAAAGAGCCGCAATATTATTTTCTTTTTCTTTGCTGCAAAAGTATAAAAATGACAGTACTTCTGCCGCAAAATCGCAACAACGATGTTTTTTAGCTGTCACAAGCTTAAAAAATAGGCCTCAGCACACTTTTAAAAAACTTTTATAAAAAACTGCGCCACGAGAAACTGAAGAATGGTGCTAAATTGCTGCAAAAGCATAAGGCAATTCTCAACAGATGCGACCCTTTACAGACAAAGCATATCGTATAGGAAAGATTTATTTTATCAAAAACAGTTTTAAATTCAACAAAATGAAAGGAACCAAAAAAAGCTTTTGGCGTTACTCAAGCAGTGAAAATTTTCACTCCAATGCAAATGATCACTATGAACACACCAATACAAATATCAATGAATCAAGAGGGAAAAATACCATGGCCCATAATAAAACAACACAGCACGATAAAACAGCCGTAGAAAAAGACCAACAAAAAGACCTACAAGGACAATTAGAAACGTTACGCACTGAAATTTCAGGGATTACCTCAACCCTAACAGATCTTGGTGCAAACAAATTCAACGCCGCCAAAGACAAAGCGGAAAAACTATATCACTCAGCGAAAGAAAGTGGTGAAGACATGATGTCTCAAGCAAAAGACAAAATCAGTGATCTTGAACAAACTCTGAACCAATGCGTTCGCAAAAACCCTGGCAAAAGCGTTTTGTTTGCCGCAGGGGTTGGTTTTATTCTTTCTCAATTACTACGTCGTTAAGCAATGCATAAGTTTATCGCTCCTCTTTTAAACCATCTTGTCGGTGGAGGGCTTAAAAGCACAGTCAAGCAAGTACGCCTTCAAGCAATTTTCTATGGGTTTATTAGCATTTCATTCTTCATGTCTTTGCTTTTTTTATGTACCATCGGTTTTATTGCGTTATGTTCTGTTATGAAGCCTCTTGCTGCCGCCAGTATCATGTTTTTAATTTGTCTTTCTCTTGCGGGATTAGGTCTTATTATCAGTCGCGTTCTCAAAACTTATCAACGCTATGACCAACAAAAAAAGACAGAAGAACAACGCCACAAACTCATGACAGATGCGACTGTTTCCAGCCTTGCAGCTCTCAGTCAACATCTCCCTTTTGCCAAATTGAGTGTTCCCATTCTCGGACTTGCAACTTATTTTTTGTGGAAAAAAGATAAAAAAGACCGCTTTTCAAAGTAAAATATGTAAAACTGTCACTCTAAATTCCCCCTCAGTGTGCTTTCTTTTATAACAAAAGAAAGCACATTTTTTTCCTCATAGTCTCTTTAGCTTCTTCAAATACCTGAAAAAAAATCCCCTTCATTTTGCTAAAAATTCCATAGAACCGCTACACTCTCTTTCAGATTGCAACCCATTTTTCATGAACATAACAACATAAGGCAATGCTTGCATTAGAAGTCCTAGATTAATTCGAAGCCATTTATTGTTTTTTGAAGGAAATGATGTTCCGTTTCTGCCTTTCTCTATATTTTCATAAGCTTTTTTCAGAACCGAAGGTCACGTCATCGATTTGAATTTATAAAGCAAAAATATTCCCCGTATGAAAATTCTTTTTTCAAAAAATCTGAAATTTTTACAGATAAGAAAGTTGTAAAAACGTCCATTACACAACAAAAATTTATCAATTCTGATACTGATAAAATAGAGGTTGTACCTATAATTCACGTCACAGAAAAAACAAATAAAGAAAATTTTATAGAAATATTTGCTGATGGCATTCAAGCAATTTTTAATTTATCTCGTACAGGACATCGTGCTTTGATAATAGTTTTAGAAGAATATCGATCTAATAAATCAACAAACGAAGATCCCAGCAGCGTTACCTTAATTTGGTTTGATGGGGGTATAAATGGAAAAAAGCGCGATATGGTCGACAGAACTTTTCACAACGGTTTAAGAGAACTTATACAAAAAGGAATTTTGAAACCAAAATTGCCTAATCAATACTGGGTGAATCCTATTCTGTTATTCAAAGAAGAAAAAGTTGCTTTTATGAAAGAATATCAAATAGAATCATCTTCTACCAAACCGGATATTTCATCCGTTGAACATCAAACAGATCTTGAAGATTTTATAACAAAATAACTTATATCATTTATCGTACTGTGTATATTGTGGAGCATCTTGATTTAAGCGCGTGAGGGGAAAATAATGTCAAAATCACAAATAAGCAAAGAGGCGCTCGTCCTTTTGCTTTTATGGCTTCGTGGTCCTTTAAGATTGATACTAAGCCTTATAGTGATAATAGGGTTTGTGGGATTGTTTACAATTCCTATTATAATATTATCAATAGGTTGGTCAAAAGCACTAATAAACATTACAATTTGTTCGTTTATATTAGGTTTTGGCTCTTTCCTTCTCATTTTTTATTATGATAAACTTATAAGATATTTACAATAAACTGTTCACATATTTTTCCATTAACAATACTAATAAAAAACAAAAGATCACGATAATTAAATCTGTATTCCGATATAATTGATGAGATTAATACATATAATTTTTAAAGAGGGGAAAAATGAAAAAATTTATTTTAATATGCTTGGCTCTATTGACTATAGGATTGAATATTACAGGTTGTGGTAAAAGTGAAGAGGAAAAACGTAGAGCCCAACAAGAAGAACAAGCTAAAAAGTTTTTTGATGAAGAATTAACCTCTACAGATCGTGATCATGCATTTTAAAAAATACCCTACGACAATAAAATGTGAGTTATCAATCTCTAACTAAAAGAGTATTTTGTGTAACTCACACCCGACAACGTCATTGTACACTTTAACACGTATGAAGACAATCAGTTTTAAAAACTTTGGAAAGGCTTTTCATAACCTATCCGCTTAACGCTAAGTATTTATATAACAAAATACCCATTTATTATCTTTTCTTGTCTTTTTTATAATATTTTCAAATATATATCACTTAAAATACCTTATTATTTTCATCACTTTCTTTTGACTTATCCCCCTATAAGCTTTCTCTTTAATCATGATCTCAAAGCCGCGTGAGAAAAGAACAAGATAAGCCTTTTGGTTATTGATAAGGGGCACACGTGCGCCTAACGATACGCTTTTACAGAATTTCCCAGCCTTTAAAACTTAAGGCTTTTAGCCTTCTCATTTAAATGCAGGTTTGATGTCATGATTTTGGGGTGCGATTATTAAGAGTTTGAGAAGCGAAGAGCTTTTCATTTAAAAAGCAAAACGAAATGACGTATAGCCAAGGAAACGCGCTCTCCCATAGCACTGTAGTAAACAACCTATAAGGATATTTTAAACACAACAAATTTTCATAACGAGCGTTGTCCACCAAGGACTGTGTGGATTATCATTAACTTTTTTCTGATAAGATTTGCAGTAGAATATTGTCTTGATTTTTAAATAGCGCTTGAAAAGACGCTTTATCAATAATGGTCAATATTAATTATGGTCAATGGGATTATAACTCCCATGATCTCTTCGCCAATCTTCTGGTTGTTGAAATTGGCTCGACCACAAGCCATTTTGTGCTTTTTGAGCAGCAGATTGTAGAGTTTTATAGTCTGCGGGGGATGGAAAATGATGCTGATCTTTTGTCAACACCATCAACCCTTCTGCCAGCCCCAACCGCGCCAGATCAACCCCATCTACAAAACATTGTGCATAATGAACCTGTTGAACGACACGTGCTTGCCGACAAGTAACCTTTTTATCAATTGTTTTTGAAACAAGCCAAGCCGTAACAAAAGCACCGCAAGGCCACTTAACTCCGTTGCGTGAGGCAAATTGCCTCATTTCACAGCTTTCCACACCATATAAACGGATATCACGGATGATCTTTTTTCTCCATCCATCATCTACAAGCGTGATCATTTTAAAGGTCACACCACTTGTAACCTGTATAGCACCGGAATAGACCGGCACATTTTCTTCATAAAATTGTGATGCGATTGGTTCTGAATGCAACACCACATTTTGTTGGATTGCGTCTTGTTGGTTTGCATAATCAACCAATTGTGACTTCGGATTTTGAACGGGAGTTTCTATTGTTTTTTCTGGTCCTTTAAAAAAAGAAGATTGCATAAATTTTTCAGTATGCTGATTCAAATAAAAGATTACACCAAAAATAATAATACAAATTAAGACAATATATTTAGGCGCTGCTCGAAGATATTTTAAAAGTATCATTTTGAATATTACTATATTTTTTGTTCATTAAATAATAAAAGATTAAATATTATTAATTTATCGATAGAAAAATTTATTTTTTTCATTTATATGATTCCCGATTAATATTTTGAATATTAATTTTGTGATCAACTTAAACATAAAGCGGGGGAATTTTCATGAAAAACATGAATAATTCGTTCATTAATGAACATACCTTACAAAAAACTATTCTATCCAACACCCAAAAGAAATGGTTAACAGCAGCATTGATGCTGTTTATTGCCTTCATGGCACTGAGTGAACCAGCATTTGCTGATGGCGGCTTCGGAAAAATTGAAACTGCTCTTGATAAAATCATTGAAGCTTTAACAGGAAAAATTGCAACATCAATTGCAACCATTGCGGTTGCTGGTATTGGGCTTGCATGGATTGCTGGTTATGTTGAAATGCGTAAAGCTTTTTTCGTTTGTGTTGGCATCGGCATTGTTATGGGTGCAACGCAAATTGTATCAATGTTTTCCCATTAAACGTTGCCTTTCAAAGCCATGAAAGAGCACGACAAGCTAACAGAAGATACGTTATTTCTTGCTTGCACGCGCCCTGCAATGATTGCAGGCGTAACAGTGGAAGCTATGGGATTAAATGGGATAGGAACGATGATATTGTTCATTATGGCAGGCAATATTTTTTTTCTAACCTTTGGTGTGATGCTGCATTTCATATTCAAGGAAATCCTAAAGCATGACCATAACAAATTTCGTATTCTTCTGACATGGCAAAAGACAAGTATTTTTGCCAGAAATTCGAGTCTATGGGGTGGGGGAAGTATTTCTCCATTACGATTAATTCGTAATTATGAGGAATTACAATGAATAGAACAGAG
>NZ_JBHIQC010000041.1:0-7427 GCF_042196385.1 Bartonella sp. AP150HLJHH
GTATAGTGGCTTTATGGCGCAACATACGTGCGGGGTATTTTTTCCAAGGGTCACTGTGGTCTTGTTCGCATTCTTTGAGATATTCGGTGACTTCGATAGGGTCTTTAATGTCTTTGAGACGAATAGCACATTTGATAGCAATGAGATTCCCGTCTTTATCGAGTTGATCTTGAAAGGTCATGCCATCAAAGTCAGGATTTGATTTGATTTGATGATCTTTATCCAACCGTCGATAGAAACAACGGGTATGATGCCGCCGCCTTTTTTAGGGAGAGTATAGATTTCTTTTGTTAAAGGGTTAAGTCCATAAGTATTGGCAACAAAAAGAAAAACGGCAAATTCTGCATCAGAGATGGCATTAGCATTTTTATATCCAATACAAGTTTTTATGATTGTTTCTCGAAATTCTTCAGCAGAAAATCCATATTTTCCTGCCATTTCTTTTAAAAAAGTAGAATTTGTCATGTTGATTTCCTACATTGCGCGCAATTCACCCGTGGCGTGAATCACGCTGGTGTTAAAAGTTGGTTTGTGTTGCTAGAAAGGAATGTCGTCTTTTGTTGAAGAGTCGCCGTTCTGGGCGGTCATAGTTTGTTTACAATCTTCTGAATTATCATAAATTTTTACATTGCCATAAATTCTTGAATCGATCATATAAGATATAATACTAAAAAATACAATAAAGTCAATAGTTTGAGTGTAATTATCTTATATGAATCCACTCAAGAATCCGCACTTTTATACGTGATTCATTTGACCATTTTTTATAAACAATTGTCATGTATGAATAGACCATAAAAAGCAAATCATGATACAAATATTATAACGCATGTGTGTATTCAAATGAAATGAAAAGCCGATATCATTCACAACAGTTTATAAATTTTATGATATGTTTTTATCACAGCACAAATCACATTGTTTAAAAATTTAGTTGTTTGAAAATATCGATAACATAAATCGCATACGTTTAAAGAATGGTATGAATTTTGCTCTTTTTTGAGCGAAACTTTTAAAGGAATAATCGTTTGAAACGGTCATAAGCTTATAGGTTTAATTTATAAAGATTGCATAAAAGGATTTAAAGACAAGATCACTTTTAAAACGCTTTCTAAAAGTTTAGAAAATGATAAGTAATCAGCATAAATATAGTATCATTACATATAGAATGAAAATCACAATGTTATGTTTTATGAAAGAGAAAGCTTTTTAATGATATAACGCAAGCAAGAAAAATTTAAAACCATTGTAACATCATAAGGCATGGGATTTTACTCAATTTTGAGTCAAAAGCTGTAATATTTAAAGAATGCTCTATTCTAAGATAATGCCTCCAAAAATGGACCGGCTAATTTTAAAGAAATTAGGTTTTAATGAAAAGTACAAATACGCTTATGAGAACCTCTTTAAATGCACGTTTAAACGTTTGAAACATAAAATGAGATCTTTATAAGAAACGAAAACTTCTTTTTATCACAGTTATAACTTAGTTATCATTTGCTCTTAAGAACGTTTCATTTATGAAAAACGAAGATCTAGATTTCACAGCAGAGCAAAATCTTGAAAACCTTACACTTTATAAAAGCGTTTGTTTATTTATCTTATGAAAATCTGCTTTTAAAAACCAATGATCGTAAATATAAAAAGAACGTTTTTTACATATATTTATTGAATATGCATTTGCTTTTGATTGGATTGTTAAACCTACCAAGCGTTTTAATTTGTTTAATAGCCATAACAAGCGTTTATAGGCTCTCTCATTCAAACGAGTGATTAAAGATCATACGCACCATTTACGTTTCTTTTGATGAAGTTTTCATATCTCTCATAGAGCGCTTGCAATGTGATACGTTTTGTATATATGCATTCATTACTCCATTGTGGATGATTCATTTTAATCAATAAGAAACGCTATTTGAAAGCCGCGTCATATCATTTGACACGGCTTTTTTTATTTTACTCTCTCTTTTATGATATGTTTATAGCAATGCATCTTATATGCGTTTATAACCATAAAGAAGGCACGCCCCCATGTCTCTTTTATTCTGTTTTATCAGTTATATTGATAACATTATCGTTTTCATAAACCTCACATTTTTTTGGAACGACACTTACTTTACTTTGACTGTTTAATTTTGCATTGCCATAGGCTTTTCCCCAGACCTTGGCATGATAGGAAACCTTGGCATTACCATAAACAGAGCCATAAACTTCAGCATAGCCACTCACAATAACATTGCCATAAACCTTGCCATAAATTTTAGCATGACCTTTGACAATAGCATGATTATAAATCTTGGCATGGCTGTAAACACAGACAGAGCCAGAAACCTGAGCATGCCCATAAACCCTTGCATAATTATAAACCCAAGCATTATAAGAAATATGCGCATTATCATAAACATGGGCTTCTGTATAAATACGAGTGCTCCCACTTACATGGGCATAGCCATAAACCCACGCATTATCATACACCCAGCAATTGCCATCATGGGATAGGTTAACTTCCTTTTCGATAAAACCACCCAAGGCACCCGCCTTTATATCATCAAAATCTCTTAAAGCACGAATGCGATAAAGGTTTATAATATTTCGAGTAAGAGCATGTTTGATTTTTTTGATTTTATTGGTTAATTCATATTTTTTGCACATAAGAATACCCTCACAATCTAATGTGATAAAGATTTGCTAAAATTTGGAATGGAAGAATTTGCTTAGAAAGCAGGCGCTCCCGCACCGCCCGTGTCTTATTTACGCAGCATTATTTTTAATAATCTTTACAACGTGATCGTTTTTATAAATTTCACAATCCTCAGGAATCCCATATGCATAGTGAACGTTTTGTTTCACATATGAATAACCATCTCTTTTTAATCTTGCATTGCCATGTACCAAACCTCTAATGGTGTGATAACCAGTCACTTTTGCATTCCCATAAACAGAGCCATAAACCTTAGTATACCCTCCCACGCTAGCATTACCATAAATATTGCCATAAACATGAGCATTGCCATAGACAAAAGCATGGTCATAAACTACCGCCTTGCTATGAATACGAGCATTTCCTGATAATTTTGCATTGCCATAAACCCGCGCCTGATGATAAACCCAAGCATTATAAGAAAGATGCGCATTGCCATAAACAAAGTCCATTATAATAGCCTTATTAAAAATCTTGGCATTTTCGTAAATATGGGCAGGATTTAAAACAAGAGCATTATCATAAACCCAGCAATTACCATCATGCGATAAGTTATTTTCATTTTCAATAAAGCCGCCCAAGTGACCAGCCTTAACATCATCAAAATCTTTTAAAGCACGAATGCGATAAAGAGTATAATCACCAACCTCTATTGTCTCTCCTGTAAATTCATATTTTTTTGCAGGCTCTTGTTGATTAGCAAGCGCGGTTTCATTTGAAATGGAAGAGGAAATTGTATTTTGGGAATTTTTTATTTTAAATTCTTTCTTAACGTAAAAAAGTTTTGAAATTGACACCCTATAAGGGTGTCGGGTGTTTGAAAACACAGCCTAAAGTCTGTTGTCATACCTTCCCCATAAGGGTTTTGTATAGCATGACCACACCCGACAAAATTCTCATATACTAACAAAAGCATAAAAGAAAGTCAGTATTTAAAGAAATGGATAAGGTCATTTCGTAACCTACCCGCTTAACGCAAGTGTTTTGATCACTTGAGTATTTATATAACAAAATACGTATTTATTATCAAATAATATTTTATCTTTTTTGATATTTTTTTAAATACGTTATGTGTTGATAATGTCTTATGCCTATTAATTGCTTCTTTTATATTTATGTGCTTTTAAAGCTATATTATTTGCTTTCTTAAACGATTGCGTTATTTTCTGAATCTATACATTATAATATTTAGAAACGCTCTCATAGCGCGTATTTTTATCTTTATAACCTATCAATTTTTTTACTAAATGAATTTTAATTTTTTTGTGAATTTTGTTTATAAGGGGCTCTAATTTAAACAACCTTAATAGGCAATGTGCTCTTTATAACCAACGCGTTCATTTGCATATGAGTATTCAAGTTTACTGTTTTCACGTATTCTCTATAGCTGTTATGTTCTTTATAGCCATGGCATCATTTTTCATTTTCATAAGAGAAACGATAAATAGGATAATTGTGATTTATTGCCTGTTATAAAATATCTAAAGAGAGAATGATCATTATAGAGATCAGCAAAATCCCTTTTAATAGACCGTGTCAGTGTTGTCAGTTCTTTTTAAAGCTTATATTATTTTTTAAAATGATAAAAAAACTAAAACATTATATTTCAAGAGGTTAATGTTTTTAAGACATAATTCATATCAAGAGTACAATCTTTAAAGATAACCAATGATGTGAATTGATTAAAACTTGTCAGTTATGTGTCAGTAAATTGAACTGACAAAAGTGATCATTTTAGTGAGTCATTAAAACGTGTCTTATGAAAAGCGTATGAAAGTAAAAACTGATTACGTTATCAAAATCCTTTTTATGAATTTTATCAGTTCATTTGAATAGATAAACTTATGATTTAGAGAATGATTAAAACGTGCTTTATGAAAAGCATATGATCCTTTAAAGCCTTTCAAAAGATAGTTTGTAACTCATAAGAAATGCTATCAAGATCCTTATGGTTGTTAGTTTTGAAGATTTTGAGTATTTTGAGAGTTCCTTTTACCCCCCTTTATATATTTTTTTTCAATCGAAAAATAAAAGTCATTATATTTCAATATGTTAATGTTTTAAATAAACAACCCATATTACACACAACACGTAAATACAATCTATAATATATATAAAAAGGGGTTTTGAAGGTATTTTGAGGGTTTGAGAAGCCTTCAAAACCTATAAGTAATATAAGAAAATGAATATACATAACCCTCTTTAAACAAAGCTATCATTTTAGATTACGGTATAATCTTTTAAAGGCAATGTAAAAAAATCTAATTATGTAGAGAAAAATTAGAGTATTTTTAACTTTTCATATAATTATTCTTTGAAAAGGTCAGAGTGCGTTCCTGTACGAATAAGATGTAATTTATCTCCTTCTATTCTATAAATAAGCAGCCAATCTGGTTCGATATGAATATCATGATACCCTACCCAATCGCCTTTTAGTGGATGATCACAGTAATGTCTTGGTAATGGCTTTTCTTCAATTAGAAGACTCAATAGTGTACGTAGCTTATTCATATTTTTACCGCGTTTTTCCGCTTTGCGCACGTCACGTTTAAATTGTCTTGAGCGGACGGGTATCAGCATATTAAATGCCTAAATCCTTAAAAAGGGCATCAGCGTTTTTAAATGTCTTACCTTTACCTTCATCTAATTCCTTTATAGCTTTACGTGTGACACTATTAGGTACTTTAAGATCAAAAGGCAAACAACCTTCTTCAGCGACACGCAAAAATGTTATGCGGATAAGGTCTGATGCACTTAATCCCATACGTTCTAAAGTAATCATCGCTTGTTTTTTCATTTCAGCAGGAATGCGAGCGCGAACAACAGAATCGGCTTTCATGATTGGTACCTCCATTCATAGATTTTATTATAATGTAGCTACACTGTGACTTCAAGTCAATTTTTTTAGAATTAAAAACCCTTTGGACAGCAGGTATGGCAAAAAACTCCACGAAAAGAATCCTTAATTCGTAATAATTAAGAGGAATGTTGCAAAATCCTATTCTCTTAACTTTATTTTGTTATCCTCATAGTAAAGAAAATTTTATGTAATCAACTTAACAAGAGAGGTATAGATTATGGTTATAAGCTCTATGCCCATTATGTGAGCATGCTTTATAAGTTATTCAGTTTCTCTTATTTCTAATTTTGGTAAGTTCTTAACAATCTTCATTGTTTCTAAACTTACGGTAATAACCCTCTGAAATAACTCTAGAGGGTAGGCAGGGTTGCCAACGGTTTCAACAGCATAGCGATTGGCATCATTCACAATACCACTCTTTTTATCAGTCTTAACACATTGACGCCCCATAACCCATTCAAGAGCGGGCTTGCCATTAACGATATACTCATAAGCTTCAAGAGGGATATCTGTTATTGTGATATTGCTATTGTAAAAAACAGTTGATTTATCCTTTTCCTTACTATTCTTAATTTTTGCGAATTTCATTTCAGTTACATAATAAAACTTTTCGGGATTAGAGATCTCTGTCTGTTTTGGATTACCCTTTTTAAAGGTCACAGGATAAGGTTCTACAGTTTCATAATTCACATGCAAATGACCCAATTCACGTCCTGCTGTTACAAACTTCCAAAAATCACCAGCACTCTTTACACAAGGGATACGAGGCAGTTCTTTAGAGAGGTTATCAGCATAACGAGCACGATAATCTTCCGAATGAAGCAAACCGTAAACGTAATAGAATAGATCATCTTTTGTTATGGTTTCATTAGGATAAGCTGCTTTAAAATAGTCTAGACCTTCATCCGTAATGGCATCACTCCTCTGTAAATCAGCTGTTTTGCTGTCTTCTGTAGCATTTGCAAACAAATATGACTGTTTTTCACCTTTACTTTTTGCAACCCTAGTGTCTTCGTAAATATAACGTGGAAAACATTGACTTTTTTCTATTGAATCCAAGTTAGGTATATCTTTAGTCATAAGTACAGAAAAGTCTTTTTTTGCTCCTATACCTGTAACTGCTATTACTTTATTTTCAACCGCTTTTCCCATGGGGAATATACAGGGCATTTGATAAACTCTATGGTTAAAAATACGACTATAGTAAAGCCATTGCTGCGTAAATGGACGATAAATACTTTGAATGAGGCATGTAGTTTCAAATTCAAAAAACTTTCCTTTTACAAACTCTTCTTTCAGACTACTACTCCAACTTATCTTGCTTTCATCTGTATCGACAAAATCATCTACAACCTTTACACGTACTTTACGTTCAGTATGTGGATAGGTATTGTTAAAACGTCCTACTTCACTGTTATAGAAAGCAATCATATAACTCATGTTTTTTGCTAAAGATTCACGGCTTGAGTTATATGCCCAAGCATCACGATTGGTTGAAATACCACAGGAATAAGTATTAAAAAGCTTTTTACCATGCCCTTTTTTATAACCTATGGATAAAAATGCTTTAAAATTGTCATCACGTTGACCAAGCCAATCATTATGCCTATCCGGTATAATTATTTTCCAACCTTGTTTACTTCGTGTAATGCCATCAATACTACCAAGGGACTCGATTATCGTAAGCTTTTCTTGCCTCGTGAGATAATCTCCAATATCACGAAAATATATCTTACCACGCTGTTGTGCATTTGGATTTTTTACGAGAACGGAAATCGCTATAGGGGCTCGAGATCCTTCACCAAAAATTCCACCACTTTCTTTCTTACGTTGTTCTCCAGAAGTCCGAGCATTTCCCCGTAAATG
>NZ_JBHIQC010000042.1:0-2452 GCF_042196385.1 Bartonella sp. AP150HLJHH
AGATTTTAATTCGCCATGTTGCAGAGCCCGGAACACAACGTTTGTTGTTGCAAAAGCACGATATTGATGTTGCTCGTGATTTGACACCTGAAGATCTTGCAGATCTGCAAAAAACAACAGATGTTAAAATCGAAGAAGTGTTAGAACCATCTATGATGTACTGGGGATTTAACATGACAAATCCTATTTTTGCTAAGGAAAAAGTGCGTTTGGCGATGCGTTATCTCATAGATTATGAAGGTCTTGGCAAGAAGCTTCTCAAAGGTGTTGGTATTCCACGGGCCAGTTTTATTCCTCTTGGCAACTTTGGGGCTTTAGATGAAAAAGAAGGGCAACCCTTTAAACTTGATATTCAAAAAGCCAAGCAGCTTTTAGCAGAAGCTGGTTATCCGAATGGATTTGAGGCAAATTTTCTCGTATCAAATGCTCCTTATAGGGTGTTAGTTGCTCAGTCACTCCAAGATAGTGCCGCAAAGGCGGGGGTGCGTCTTAAAATTGAACGGATGGCCGGTACACAGTTGTTTTCTAAACTTTATGCACGGGCTTTTGATACGATTTTTGTCGGATGGAATAATGATTCTGCGGATCCTCATACCATGGCTTCACGTCTTGTTTATAATCCAGATAATCGGCTTGAGGCAAAAAATACCGCCTATCCTAGTTGGCAATATGGGTATTTAGATGAAACGATGAATCAAAAGGTTCAGGATGCATTGTTTCAAAAAGATCCGCAAAAACGGGCACAACTCTATGCTGATTTACAACGTGAATTGATGCAAAAAGGACCTTATGCGTTTATCTTTCAGAAATATACTGTTATCGCGATGACGCCTGATATCAAAAAGTGGGTTTGGAATAGTGCGCCACATATTTTTTATAGTAAAATTGAAAAATAAGAGTGTCTTCAATGCTGTTCAATAGATAAAGGGCATCGTCATGATATATTCGGCGTATTGTATAAATTTTCAAGTTTTGCAATGCGTCGAAGATCATAGGTAATGCGTGATATATTGTTGAATGTCTTTTCAAGACATTCGTTTAAAGATATTTTTCATTCTCATTAGAGGTGTATTTAAATGGATGTTAAGATCGATATTTCAATTTTTCTGAATTAGAAAGTGGTCAATTTATTTGTTAAAAAACTGAGAGTAACATAAAAAAACTAAGTGTAACAAATATCGCGGAATTTAGTGGTGCTAAAGGTGCAAAGGTTTTGCGATGTTGAAGGAAAGTTTTGTTATGGGGGTACACAAGAGATATCAGTTTTTTATGGTGTTTATATTTTCTTTTGCTTTGAAAGATGATGAGATGTCATTTGGAGGGTGTTATTTTACGAGGAGTGATGAAAAAATTAAATTTTCTTTTGAAGAAGGAATAAAAGTCGTTGCATTTGGCAAACTAACGAATTTTTCTGTTTTATCAAATCGTCAAATTGTTATGAAGGCTCGTTGTTATTAAGGTACTTGAGCTAAAAGGGGTAGTGCTTTGATGGTATAGAAAACGCCGGAAGAAATACGAGACAAGCTTGCTTAACAAGATAGAAAAAATACAGGTTTTATAGTCTTCAATAGTAGGCGTTATGATATCGTGATTAAGCTCTGTTGTTGGTGAGCGTTCATTGTATATCAGAGTGTTTTCCTTTGTATGTTTTAGTTTGGCTTATAAGTGTAGACAAGAGGAGTCATTGGCAAGAGGTGCTTGTTCTTGAAGATTTTAAAGTTTGGTCTTTAGGAGCCTATCGTTCGTCTAAACTTAAATTAAGCACGTTTTGCTGCATGGAGAATTTATACAATAAACGTTAAAAGGAAAATTCTATGAACATGAAAAGAAAAATATTGAAAAAGGGCAGTTCTTTTGTTTCTGCTGTTCTTGCAATGGGGATGTTTGTGCAACAAGTTTCAGCAAAAACACCCGCCGATACGCTTGTGATGGCTTGGAATCTCGATCCAATAAATACATTTGACCCTGCACAACTCAATGACCGTTATGGAATTGAAGTGGTTAACAATATTTGTGATAATTTAGTCGTTTCTGCTACAGATGATGCGGCTAAAATGGTTCCCTCGTTAGCGAAGAGTTGGGATGTTTCAAGTGATGATCAGAGTACGGTGATTACTTTTCACTTGCGTGATGGTTTAAAGTTTTATGATGGTCGTTCTGCGAATGCCAATGATCTTGTTTGGGGTATGAAGCGGGTTGTCAAATTGAAATTGGCTAATGCGGCAACATTTAATGAATATGGAATTACAGAACAAAACGTTGATGAGGCTTTTCAAGCACCGGACGACAAAACAGTGGTGATGAAATTTGATAAACCTTATCCAGCAGAGCTTATTCTTAGCAATATTTCCACTAATCGCACTGCTGCCTTGCTGGATCGTGAGACACTCATGAAACACGAAAAAGATGGTGATATGGGAAACCGGTATTTGGCAAGCCATTCTGCTTGCGT
>NZ_JBHIQC010000042.1:2552-7409 GCF_042196385.1 Bartonella sp. AP150HLJHH
TTTGCCGGTGCCTCTCCTTATCCTTTTGCTTTGCCTATTGCTCAGTCTCTCCAAGACAATGCAAAAAAGGTGGGGGTACGTTTTAAAATTGAACGCTTCGTAGGCACACAGTTATTTTCAAAACTATCTGCACGTACTTTTGATACAATTTTTTTCGGATGGAATAATGATTCTGCGGATCCTCATACAATGGCTTCACGTCTTATTTATAATCCAGATAATCGGCTTGAGGCTAAAAATACAGGCTATGCGAGTTGGTGCCATGGGTATTTGGATGAAACTATGAATCAAAAGGTTCAAGATGCATTGTTTCAAAAAGATCCCAAAAAACGGGCGCAAATGTATGCTGATTTACAACGTGATTTTATGCAGAAAGGGCCTTATGCTTTTATCTATCAGACGTATCACACGATAGCGATGACACCTGATGTTAAAAAATGGGTTTGGAATAGTGCACCACGTATTTTTTATAGTGCAATTGAAAAATAAGAAGGTATCAAGTTTATAAAATATAAAAAACATGGTCATGATATATTTGATGTATTGCAAAGCTCTTTAACACTTTGCAATACATTGAATTTTATCGGGAATGGATTACTATGTTGTGTAGAGAATTTTATTTCAGGAATTCTTATAGAAGATGTGTTTGTTTGGATGTTAGGATTGAGTATTTTAACTTCTATTGATAGAATTTTCGGATGAAATAATGACTCTAGATATCCCCATACAACGGCTTCAAGTTTTTTTTACAACCCTGATAATCGATTTGAAATTAAAAATATAAGCTGTTCTAGTCGGTGTTATGGGTATTTTGATGAAGCTATAAATCAAAAGTTTAAAGATGTGTTGTTTCAAAAAGGTTCACAGAAACGGGCGTAAAGAATTGAAAAATGGTAAGTTTGTTTAGTGAAAAAACAGGTGTAACAAATGTGGCAGAATTCACTGTTTCCGAAATAGCAGGGGCTCTAAAGCGTGTTGTTGAAGAAAAGTTTGGTTATTTACGGGTGCGTGGGGAGATATCAGGGTACCGTGGTACTCATGCTTCGGGACATGCTTATTTTGCTTTAAAAGATGATAAGGCAAGGTTGGAAGCTGTTATTTGGCGTGGAGTTATGGAAAAGCTCAAATTCCCTCCTGAAGAAGGGATGGAAGTAGTTGCTGTTGGTAAACTTACAACTTATCCAGGGTCATCGAAATATCAAATTGTCATTGAGGCTCTTGAACCAACGGGGGTTGGTGCTTTGATGACACTTCTTGAAAATCGTAAGAAAAAGTTTTTAGAAGAAGGCTTGTTTGATGAAGAAAAGAAAAAAACTTTGCCTTATATGCCTCGAATTTTAGGCGTTGTAACATCACCAACAGGTGCTGTTATTCGTGATATTATTCATCGTATATCCGATCGTTTTCCGTTGCATATTTTGGTTTGGCCTGTACGTGTTCAGGGGGAAACAAGTGGGAGGGAAGTGGCTGTTGCTGTTGAAGGTTTTAATGCTCTTGGTCTAGGTGGACTTATTCCAAAACCTGATCTTATTATTGTTGCACGGGGAGGAGGAAGTTTAGAAGATTTGTGGGGGTTTAATGACGAAGCTGTTGTTCGTGCTGTTTATGAATCTTCTCTTCCTGTTATTTCTGCTGTTGGGCATGAAACGGACTGGACCTTGATTGATTATGTGGCTGATTGGCGCGCTCCAACTCCTACCGCCGCAGCAGAACGGGCTGTTCCTGTTAAGCTTGATCTCGAGGTGCTGGTGGCATCGCTTGATGCACGTTTGCGCAAGGGACTCGCGCGTTATTTGGATTTTTATCGACAAAAATTGCGTGCTACTCTACGAGCTCTTCCGACTGCCGATCAACTTTTTGCTCTACCACGGCGTGGTTTGGATGAAACTTCAAGTCGATTGCAGCGTGCTCTTTGTGTAAGCTACGATAAAAAACGTTTTTCTTTTCATGCACTTGGTGTGCGTTTTTCACCGCGTTTGTTAAATAGTGAAAAAGCACAACGCAATACAAAGGAATATACGGCACGTCTTCAGCGTGCTTTTGTGCGTAGTGTGGAAAAACAACGTGCTGGGTTAGAGGTAGTATCTAGGCTTTTAAGAAGCACTTCATATCAGAATATTTTGGAGCGCGGTTTTGTTTTGGCTTTGGGGAAAGATCATAAGCCCATTAAACGATTGGTTCAGTTTCCTGAAACAGGGCAAATAAATTTACGCTTTTTTGATGGAGATATCAGTGTTGCAACACAAGAGCCTATTTCCGCTAAAAGATCAAAACACAAGCAGATAAAGTCACCAAGCGATGATCAAGGAACTCTCTTTTAATACGGTTAATGCCATGCTTGCGGAAGGTCTTCTTAAGGGAGTGGATGAAAAAGTTCGTTGCGCATGGGCTGGAACGGATCCACTTTATTGTGCTTATCATGATACCGAATGGGGAAAGCCTATTTTTGAGGATATTCGTTTGTTTGAGAAAATTTGTCTTGAAGGTTTCCAAGCGGGGCTTTCTTGGTTTACAATTTTAAAAAAACGCTCTTTTTTTCGCGTTGCATTTGATCACTTTGACTTTGAAAAGATTGCTCATTATGATGAGCTGAAGGTGCAAATGTTAATGCAGAATAAAGACATTGTTCGCCATCAAGGAAAAATTCAATCAGTGCTTAATAATGCATTGAGAGCACAAGAAATTATAACAGAGTGGGGGAGTTTGTCCCACTATTTTTGGTCTTTTCAGCCACCACAATTGGAGCGTTATGAAAAAATAGATTTTCAAACACTGTTAGCTAACCCTATGACACCTGCTTCTCTTCGTCTTTCTCAAGACTTGAAGAAACGTGGTTGGACATTTGTTGGCCCCACAATTTGTTATGCTTTTATGCAGTCCGTAGGAATTGTTAATGATCATCTTGAAGGATGTTTTTGTCGATAAATTGGCAAACTTTCTTTTGTAAGAGTAATGATTAATAGGATAATAATTGAATTATTTAATAAATGTATAAATTATACAATTCCGCTGTATAAGATAATTGAAATATACAAACTATACAATATTAATGATTTTCTATTGTTGTTGGCACTAAAAACGATAAAGGTATAATTTTGAGGATGAAAAAACAGATGCAAAAAGGAGTGATATCTTAACTGTTATGTATCTGAAGTGAGATAATGGTAATGTCTTGTATGTTTTAAAGAAACATTTAGTACACCAAAGCCCATTTCGCGACGCAGCCCGTGAATGGTATGACAGATAAGTCCATAATGCACTCCATCTTTAGGTTTATGAAGGAGCAAATCGGCACCATCACGCATTTACTAGCTCTCAGTGTTGTGAAACAGTCTTTGGCATTTGTAATGGTTCAGAAGAGTTTTTTTTATTTCCGTTAATAACGTGACTGTTATAATTAATGAATATTTTATTCATGTTTGTTGACGAATGCAAAGTGGTTGTTAGATGGGGTGCTGTTGTTGCATTGTTTTTCTTTGCTTGTATGACTGTTGGTTTATTTATATGTAGGTTGATTGCCCAATGCTTACCTAGGCAATATAAAATGAAATGCAGCGATGAAAAATTGAAGTTAAATGACTCAAGCTGCTTGTGTTGGGTTTTATTATCTGATAGCTTTCCTCTATTAGTAGAGTGATCTTGCCGCGTGTGCGCTCCAATTTTTTGGAAGATGATTAAGCTCATGCAGGCTTGTATCCACTACATTACTTCGTTGAATCTCTGTATGTTTCCGCTGGAAACGAGAGTTCTGTTGCGGTATGTTGTTTTCTATTCTATTTTTATAGTGGTAAAGCAATGATGCACGCCAAAGTTTAGAAGGGTTTATATTCGTTATGTCTTTAGGGGGGAAACGTCTAATGAATTTTGTTTTTATCAATGGGGGGATGCATTTTAGTGTATATTCTTTTATTGTAAGCTTTATTTCTCAAAAGATAAAGCGTGGAAGGAATGATTCTTCTCATTTTTCCTTTATCTTTGTTAACGCGTTTGGTTTTGTTGGTAAAAACGTAAAACTTTTGACACTTATTTTTCAAAAGATTAAGCAGCTTTTTGTGGGGGATAGCGTTTTAGAAAAGATATTTTCTTATGTCTTTCTGCTGTTTCAGTGCCGTTTTGGTCATGTAGTAAAGATGTGCCACATCTTGAAACTGAGTGTTTGAGGGGGATGACTATTTTTAAAGTTTGCATATTTTATTTTAAATGTCGCCTAAAGGAATAGAATAATGAATTCATAAATTTTTGCGTAATGATTTTTTTAAAGCTCACTATTTTTTTGGGCGACAAGGCTTATTGATGATTAATAGGGAACTGATATAGTGCATTATCATATGCAAAGAGGTTATGAAAAGAATGTAATACTGGTTAGCAAAACATATATTGCATGTTCGTTATGGTTTATTGAGACGTAAGTCAATGAATTTATCAAGTAGATGACTCTGTGTAGGTGACTAAAAATATAGGCGATTAGAACGTATTTATTCAATGTTATAATTATAAATTTGCTATATTATTTCAGCGTCATTAATTGATAAAAATAAATAAAGGGAAAAGTTTATGAACTTGAAGAAAACAATATTGAAAAGTAGCAGCTCTCTTGTTTCTGCTCTTATGGCATTGGCGATGGTTGCACAACAAGTTTCAGCAAAAACACCGGCTAATACCCTTGTGATGGCTTGGAATCTTGATGCAATCAGTACGTTTGATCCCGCACAACTTAATGATGTTTATGGAAGTGAAATTATTTACAATATTTGTGATAATTTGGTCAGTACTGCGACAGATGATCCTGCTAAAATGGTTCCCGCTTTAGCAACACATTGGGATGTTTCAGGTGATGATCACAGTACGGTGATTACT
>NZ_JBHIQC010000043.1:0-7266 GCF_042196385.1 Bartonella sp. AP150HLJHH
CCATTCTCATACTTAGCTTTACCACCTAAAGACTTCGCAACATCGCTCCCTAGGGCATATAGCTGGTTACCCGCTACGGCATCCGTTGAAGTTCCACTAATATCTCCATTTTTAAGAGACGTTATCTTGTTGTTCTCTTTACTGTCCCCATGCGTCGCTACAAAGGCATGTGCAGTGTCGCTCCATAATAAAGCATCACCATTAACCGCTTGAGTAATATTACTTAGTTTATCCTCAAACTTTTTAACCTCATTAGACAGATGAGTGTTCACATTCTTGACACTCGTATCAAGACCCGCAAAGGCACTACCAACATCATTGAAGCTCGTCTTTCCCACATCACCATCTGCAGAAACATTAGAGATCTCGTAAGTCGGAGCTGTCCATGTGCCATTCTCATACTTAGCTTTACCACCTAAAGATTTTGCAACCCCAGTGCCTAACGTATAAAGCTGGGAACCATTTACTGCCTCGGTTGAGTTTTTTGAAAGATCACCAGCAGCAACACCCAAAAGAGTCCGTGCTTCACCTTTATTATTCGTAAAATCTATTTGAGTGTGTGGTGTCTCAGCACCAATAGTTATCGCATTTCCATCTCTAGCACGAGATGAGCTTCTCATAAAAGGAACGTTGTCTGCACTCTCATGCCGATCATCACCTTGCGATGGATTTTTTTGTTTCTCCCCAATAGCAGGGTTTTCCTTTATCTCAGTAAGCTGACGATTCCAACTTGTGAAATTAATACTAGAAAATGCATCCGCTACGTTCTTAGAACCTTCCTTAAAACCTTCCATCCCCGCAAATGCAGTATCCAAAGCAACTTTAATCTCAAATTTAATGTTAGATCTTAAGTTTTTGAAGGTATCTTCACTCCCCATAGATGTAGTGTTAATGTCAATATCTCTATACAGTTTGCTGCCAACTCTATAGGATAGCGGAATACCTTTAAGCACATTTGTACCACCACTAAAATCGTTTGATATGTTATTAAAAATCTGAGTAGCAGCAGAAACAGGAGAAACATGTGATAAAAGGATAATCACCGAAGCCACTGAAAGCGCTTTCATAAAAAGCAATCGATAAAGCGAGCAAGAATTTTTAAAATCACTCACCACTAGCGTTTTTGGTGTGGTATATAATTTTTTCATAACAAATTCTCCAAGTAAAAAACATATATTTAGAACATTAAAAAGACACATTTCAGCGCTAAAGGTGATTTAGGGGTATGGTATTTCCTTGTTCTTTATAAAGTTTGGGGTTTGTCGCAGAGGTCGACAGCGGTGGTTAGAACTTCGGTAAGGTTAAGGTTTTGATTTTTCTCGCTTTTAAGTAGGGTGTTTTCTTGCAACAAAGTTTATGAATTTGAGGATGGGGAGAAAGATGAAATCGACATAAAAGAGACATATTTGCGCGCTACTGTTAGATACGTGGTTTATATTTTTTGAAATAAAAGAACTTATTTTGTGTGCTTAAAAAGCAATAAAGTTTTTATTGTTAGAGGTTTGGTTTGTTTGGTGAGTAGTTTAGAGTGTTTTTATGAGGTTATTGCGCTTTTACCGTAAGGGTAAGCGGTGCACTTTCAGCGCTTAAGAACTTTTTCTTTGAAGAGCTTAAAATACAGTTATGGTAGTTGTGTGATTTTTTCATAATTCATCGCACCTCCCTTTGCGAGAAATTTATTCTGTTTTTACTAGAATGAGTCTTATTGGGGACTCATTTACTCTTTTATAGACTATTAAGAAGAATAGCAAGAAGAAAATGAGTTTTATTATTTTAACAGAATGAGTCTTTCTCGTTTATGTAATCGTGCAATATCTTTATGATTTTAAAATTCATAGCTTTATTACATACTCTATAGGCTAGAGATTCTGCTTCATAGCTTGTTTGAGTTGTTCCCTTTTGAACAAAATGAGTCTTACTCATAATTGCGGCTACTGTTTGTGTACAGAGCAAATAAACAAAATAATAAAATGTGATTTTTGATTTTTTAAACATATCCCCCCAATGGATATTTTCTATCAGTGAAATTATAGAACGTACACTTTTAAAATGCTGTGCAATTACGCACTCTAGTAATTTATATGCAGATATTACTCTGAATTTGTAAAATTTTGGTTAAATTGATTCACTTCTCACTAAAATCAGCCTCACTAAGATGAGTACTGTAGAGCATATTGTTATGAGAGTTATAATTATAACTTTTTATGTAAAATATTACTTCTCTATAATAAAAAATTTCGCCCTTGCCTAATGAGACAAGGGCGAAATTTTGGTTAAATTGTCGTTTTTTGTATTCTCTGGTGTTATTTTAATTTCAGAGTTATTCCACCACCTACGCCCCACTGACCTCCGGCACTGGTTGCTGATAGATTAGAACGAATCTTGCCATCTTCAGAGGTATAACCTGCACCAATAGCAAAGGCAGATTGGCCACGCCACAAACCGCCAGCAAATGAAACACTCAAAGAACCTGGATCATCGAAGTAACGTAAGTTAGACACTGCTAAACCAATCGCTGCAGCTTGCCTTGCCTCCTTGCGCACATTCTTAATATCATAACTTAATGCTTCAAACTTCATATCAGTATAGAATTTTGCCTCGTTTCTTGCACTACCGACCTCCTTATTCGTATACTCGTGCGCATCATCAAGAACACTCTTCATCTGCTGTTGAGTGAAATCATACACCTCATTACCATTTACTGCTCTCTTAGAACCTGCTTCAACTCTGCCATCTCCTACATTATCAATCACGACCGGTTGACTTCCATCAGCACCTACTAAAGAGATCTTATTGGTCTTATGACCCGCTTCATCTTTATCATACTTAACGACGTAGAGCATTTCTTGGTCGATTTTGTCTACTTTCTGATCAAAATCTTTTGCCTTCTCTTCAAGACTGCTAACCCTTTGGCTAACGCGCTCAAATTGGCTTTCACTGATGTCGTCTTGAGAAGTGTCGTCTACAACACCGTTTTCTACATTAGTAATCTTACTCGCTACTCCTTTACGACTAACGTCATACGCTCCCTTTTCTTCATTAGCTAATGGTAATCTAGCAGCAGATGAGCTTTTCGCAGATGCGCTTCTCATAAAAGGAAAGCCGTCTGAAATATTATCACCATTTTGAGATGGTATATTCATTGGCTTGACAATATTGCTGTCCTTTATCTTAGTAATCTGATGATTCAAAGTTGTGACAGCATTATTAACACCAGCAAAGGCATCCGCGACACTGCTATATTTTATCTCAGTCTCATTACCCTTCTCATCAAAGGCTTTAACTGTAAAAGTAGGAGCGCTCCATTCTCCATTTTGATACCCAGAACCACCACCAAAATAAGCAGCAATCTGGTTGCTTATCGAATAGAGCTGTGCACCATTGATTGCATCGCTTGAGTTAACAGAAATATCACCAGCAGAAATGTCAAAAAGACGCCGACTTTTACCATTAGCATCCATAAAACTTACTTGAGTTAATGGTGACTTAGCAGCAATAGTTACCGTAGTTGGAGCCTTCACATCACCTAGGGCGCGAGACGATCTTTTTACAGATGCGCTTCTCATAAAAGGAAAGTCGTCTGAAATATTATCACCATTTTGAGATGGCTTAGTTTTTTCACCAGAACCGGTTTTCTTTATCTCAACAATCTCATGATTCAAAGTTGTGAAAGCACTATTAACGCCAGCAAAGGCATCCGCAACGCTCGTATACGTATTTTCAGTCTCATTACCATCCTTATCAAAGGCTTTAACTGTAAAAGTAGGAGGTACCCATTTTCCTTTTTCATTAACCCCAGCACCACCGCCAAAATAACTCGCAAATGCCTGAGTCATACGATAAAGTTGACCACCATTTATTGCTTCGGTCGAGTCTTTATTAAAAGCACCGCCCCTAACACCAGAGAGAATTCGTGAGGCATTAATGCTGTTTGCAATATCTATTCTATCGCCACCTTTGCTTCCACCAATCGTAATAAGCCCAGCGCTATTTTGTTTAATAAAACTATCACCTGTCACACTTTCGATCTTTTTATTAAGATTTGTAAAAGAACTGCTTACGCCAGTAAGTGCATCGGCAACATTTTCATAGTTATTTTCAGTCCCACTACCATTCTGATCAAAGACTTTAACCGTAAAAGTAGGGGCACGCCAGTTTCCACCTTCATCATATCCAGCATTATCACTAAAATAGCTAGCAACTCGATTGCTCATGGAATAAAATTGAGAGCCATTTATCGCATCAGTCGATGTTGCTGTAATCGAACCAGCATTAACACCAGAAAGAGTCCGCACCGCGTTATCAATATTCGCAATACTTACCCTAGCTCCACTTACTTTGCCACCAATGGTAATAAGTCCTGATGCCGCATCTTGCTTAACAAGACTATCACCTGCCGCATTAATAACTATATTCTCAATCTTTTTATCAAGATTCGTGAAAGAACTATTTACGCCAGTAAATGCATCAGCAACATTTGTATAGTTCTCTTCAGCTCCCTTACCATCCTTATCAAAGACCTTAACCGTAAAAGTAGGAGCACTCCATTTCCCATCTTGATAGTCAGCACCGCCACCAAAATAGCCTGCAATTGCATGGCCCATGGAATAAAGTTGAGAGCCATTTATCGCATCAGTCGATGTTGCTGTAATCGAACCAGCATTAACACCAGAAAGAGTCCGTGCCGCATTATCAATATTTGCAATACTTACCTTAGTTCCACTTACTTTGCCACCAATAGTAATAAGTCCTGACGTAGCATCTTGCTTAACAAGACTATCACCTGCTGCATTAATGACTATATTCTCAATCTTTTTATCAAGATTCGTGAAAGAACTACTTACGCCAGTAAATGCATCCGCGACATTATGATAGTCCTTTTCAGTTCCATTACCATCCTTATCAAAAACCTTAACCGTAAAAGTAGGCGAACGCAAGTTTCCATCTTGATAGTCAGCACCACCACCAAAGGACTTCATAGCCACAATGCCCAATTTAAAAAGCTGGGAACCATTGACCGCTTGCTCCGATACTAGATTAACCGCACCATCACGAACACCAGTAATAACCCGCGCCTCACGATAAGCATTTGTAAAGTCTACTACAGCGCCACCTTTGTTTGCACCAATTGTAATAACGCCTGCAGAATTTTGGCGAACAAGTTGATCACCGATCGCACTAAGGAATAAATTTTCAACCTTTTTATTAAGATTTACAAAAGAATCACCTACGCCAGTAAATGCATCCGCAACATTTTTATAGTGCTTTACAGTTCCCTTACCACTTTCCCCAACGACGTTAACCGTAAAAGTAGGAACTATCCATTCTCCATAGCAATCATATCCAGCACCACCACCAAAAGATTTCGCAATCGCAGAGCCCAATTTATAAAGCTGGGAACCATTGACTGCTTGATTCGATGTTGGACTAAGCGCAGCATCAGCAACACCAGTAAGAACCCGCGCTGCACGAGAATTATTTGTAAAGTCTACTACAGTGCCGCCTTTGGTCGCACCAACTGTAATAGTCCCTGCAGAATTTTGCTGAACAAGATGATTGGACGAGATTATCTGAAACTGCTGATAAACACCTTGGAACTCTCTATTTACCTTTTCAAACGCAGAGCCAACATCTCTATAGACACCACCGCTAATTATATAGGTTGGCGCAATACTTTTACGTATATTTGCACCTCCGCCAAAATACTGTGCTACATTACCCCAAAGATCACAAGCAAAAACAGGAGAAGCATTTGATAAAAAGACAGCTACTGACACTAATGAAAGCGTTTTAATAAAAGGTAATCGATAAGACGAGCAAGAATTTTTTAAATTACTCACTGCTAGCGTGTGTGGTGTGGTATATATTTTTTTCATAATAAATCCTCTAAGTAAAAAAAGATATTTAAAACATCAAAAAGACATATTCCGGTGCTACTAAACTCCGGAGATTGTTTTTTCTTATTTTATAAAAGATTAGGGTTGTCATAATGCGGAAGAGGACTATCTAAGATATCAATGAGATAGAAGTCGACGTTGATCGATAGTCCAATTAATGTGGTTTTTATTTATTCCCCTTTAAGGAGGGGTGTTTTTCTTCAGCAGAGCCTTTAAATTTAAAGGTGAAGAAAGGTGAAAGAAGTGTAGAAAAAACATGTTTGTATACTATTATTAGGGGTTGTGTGTTTAAGAGGCAATAAAATGTTTATTGCGGAAGGGAGTTAAGTTGTTTGTTGAGTAATTTAGAGCGTTTTTTGTAGGGTTATTGCGCTTTTGGCGTGAAAATAAGCGAGATATTCCTGAGTTTTATATTTATATCTCTTAAAGCTCTTTGAGATCAGATAATTGTGATTTTGTAATTTTGCCATAACTTACCGCACCCCGCTTTGCGAAAAGATTTCTAGTTTCTTTTAATTAATTTTTCGTACTCTATACAGATTATTAAAAAATAGCAAGGAAGAAATGAGACTTTTTATTTCTTTAAGAATACTCCTCGTGGATATTTCTATTATAAAATTATAAACTGTGTAGTTTTCAAATATTGTGCGGTTACACGTACTCTGTTAATTTATATGAAAACATCCCTCTGCATTTGTAGTTTTTTTTGTTAAAATGTTTCACTGTAACTAAAATTAGTCCCACTAAAGATTATTATTATAAAACTTTACAAGTATTATTATAAAACTTTACAAGTATACTACTCTATGAATTTCTGTGTAAAATATCACTTCTTATAAAATTTTTACCCTTGTCTGATGAGACAAGAAGGCAAAACTCTCTTAAAAATAAATATCGATTACTCAAATAATTCCTTTTGGAGGTGATAAATGATTTTTTCATATAAAATTTCACAAAAAATATATTTTTACTCGAAATACGCCCTTATCTTCTATTGCTATTCATTTATGATGAAAATAACTTTCCTTCTCTTTAAATGGCACATGTAACGCATTTGATAAGAGAAGGAAAATTTATTTCGAATTTTCTATTGTTAATTCAGTGTTACCCTAAATCCAGCACCTACACCCCAATGTCCCCCAGCACTCGTTGCAGATACGTTAGAGCGAAATCTTCCATTTTCAGACATATAACCAGCACCAATAGCAAGTGCAGATTGACTGCGCCATACACCCGTACCAAGTGAAAAACTTAATTTTCCCGGTGTATCGTCATAGCTTAAATTAGATACTGCTAGACCAATAGCAGCAGCTTGTCTTGCTTCTTTCCGAACATCCTGAATAGCATAATTCAATGTCTCAAACTTCAT
>NZ_JBHIQC010000044.1:0-7265 GCF_042196385.1 Bartonella sp. AP150HLJHH
TTACGCCCCATGACCTTGTTGGTCGGGGCTTTACGGGGGATTGCTGTCTCAGGAAGTGCATTTGCTGCCTCTTTTGGCTCTGTTGGGACAGTGATCGAAGTGGTTGGGGCGGGTATTTCCTCTGTTGTGGGGGGTATTTTTACCCCAATAGGGGCTGTGGTTGCTGCTGTTGTGGCGGTCATACTGGCTGCTGGTTTTGCTTTGTGGAAATATTGGGATCGTTTTTCTTCTTTTATGAGGGGCTTTGCACGGGGGGTATCTCGGGCTTTTGGGCAAGCCTTTGAAGCCGTCATGCGCTTTTTTGGTGCTGAACCCACCACCATCACCAAATGGAAAAACATCATTGCTGCTGCTTTTGATCTCTCTTCCCATTGGCAAAAGTTTAAACAAGGACTTTCCTCTGTTGTCGAGTGGTTTGGCAATTTGTGGGAGGGCGTTAAACAAAGCTTTTCCAACTTTTGGCAATGGTTGAAGAGTTTTTTTACACAGGAAAAGCTCTCGGAGAGTGCCAAGGCTGGTATGGAACAAGCGGGCGAAGATCTGGCTAATTCGATTGTCGATGGCTTTATGTCGTCTATCTCACAATTGATGGATTTTTGTAAATCTTTGCCTAGCCGCATTAAGGGGTGGATTGGTTCCATTGATGTAAGAGAGTTTTTGCCAAGTTTTTTGGGGGGTAAAACAGCCATCCAACCCATCGTGCAATTTGCGGGGGCTTCTCCTGTAAATTCATCTGCCAGAGAGCAAAGAGACAAAGACCGTTCCCCCATCACACACAATCAAAATGTCACAGTGCATGTTAATGGGGCGCGTGAACCCATGGCCACTGGTCGTGCGGTTGCCCATGCTTTGCAACGGGCACGTGCCAATGCGCTGCATGGCGGGACAGAATGAGGGGAGGGAGCCTATGAGAGATCCTTTGATGATGTTAGGACCGCATCAATTTTATGTGGACTGGCTGAATTTCCAATCTTTTGAAGAAGAGTTTTCTGCCTCATGGGTTTGTATGGAGCGTTTTGGCAAGGCACCCAGTTTGCAATTTACCGGCTATGGCAATGATGCAAAAACCATTCATGGGGTTTGGTTTCCAGAAGAATTTGGGGACCGGGTAGCCATTGATGCCATCACTACAACTATCCGAAGAGCAAAGCCGGTCCAGATGCTTCATTGGATCAATGATACCACCTATAGTGTCCTTCTCCATGGACCCGTAGTAATCACCACGATCAATAAAGACCACGACTATATCAGTCGCTCTGGTCAATCCCAGCGCATCCGCTATTCCATTACGCTCTTGCCCTTTTTTAATGGCGGAAAACCACAAGGACAATACCAAGAGAGACAAATCCAAGTGGGACAACCTCTATGAAGATACCAGAAAAACATGTTGTTGTAGAGCTAGAGGATATGAGCCTCGATCTCCTCTGCTTTCACCATGCCATGGCAGTGTTCAGAGACCGGAGGCAAGCTGGTTTACTCAAAGGCTATTTAGAAGCCACTCTGGAAGCTAATCCAGAGATTGCCAAATATGGTGTGTTTTTACCGCGGGGCTTAAAGGTCGTTTTGCCTGAGTTTGTCAGCCAAGAAAAGAATAGTGTGGTGAAGCGGTTATGGGATTAATGCGCACGCATCCTTTTATTATGGTCAAGGTGGGAGACAAACCTGTTCATGAGGTTTTTTACCAGCGTCTTTTAACGGCAACCATTACGGACCATGCGGGCAATGAAGCCGATACATTTGAAGCAGAGTTTGATGATGGTGGCAATGATTTAGAGATTCCCTCAAGCAACAGCACTCTGCAAGTGATTTTTGGCTATGAGAACAGCATCAGTGCCTTTATGGGGTGTTTTGTTGTTGAGTCGGTGGTGAGTATTGGTGGCAGTGATGGAGAGATTTTGCGCCTTTGTGGCAAAAGCGCCTCGATGCGTAAAGAACTCAAAGAACAAGCGAGTGAACATTTTGATCACAAAACTGTTGGTGAGATTGTTGAGACACTCGCCAAACGCCATGGCTATCAAGCAAAGGTCAGTCCCCAGTTCACTCAACAAAATTTGCCTTATGTGATTCGCACAGATCAATCGGCTGTTGATTTTTTAACCCGCCTTGCCGATCGCATGCGGGCACGTTTTTTGATCAAGGACAATAAGTTTTTATTTTTAAGCGGGGACAATTTACCAGCACTCGAACTTCATAAGCATGACTGTTCTAACTGGGAATTCACGTTAGAGCCACGCACGCAATATGGCACTATTGAAGCTTCTTATTTTGATCGCTCAAAAGGGCAGCAATGCCAAGTCAAGCATCAGACAGGGTTTAGCGGTCCCGTGCGGCGTTTACGGACTTGTTACACTTGTGAGGAGGAAGCACGAGCTGCTGCTGCTTCCGAGTCGGACAGGTTGTGTCGTGCTGTGGGCAGTGGCTCTTTAACTCTTGCAGGACGCCCAGAAATCATGGCGGATCAACCTCTCATCCTTCAAGGGTTTCGTGGGCAAATCAATGGACCATGGAAAGCTGCAACCGTCACCCACTGCTATGAAAAACAAAGCGGATACACCACAGAAATTACCTTTGAGGCACCAAACAAGGGAAAAGAGGCAGGAGAAAAATAAACCTCTGAGTGACAGAACATCAAAGGGGCAACTTGACTCTTTGATCGGTGTTGAAGAGTATTGAGACCAAAACCAAAAGTTCGCACTTTGGTGTGGAGGTAAGGAATAGGTGCAACTTGCACCAATTGCTCAAAGAGCAATAGAATCAAGTTGATCCAATTGCATGAGTACAGCAATAGGGTAATGTTTACCCAATTCCTCAAAGGAGCAATGGTGCAAACATTGCACAATTGCAGACTGAAGAGCAATTTGGTCAACTTGACCGAACTCCTTAAACGCTTCTTTTTTTTAATAATGTACTTGAATAATGTGTTTGGGGTACGGAAAAACTATCAATCAATTTAAGATAAAAGAGGTGAACACATCTTATATACGCTGCTTCTCAAATAATACGATTCCAACTCAATGATTGATCATCAAAAATTGCGATTTTGAGCAGAAAAGAAAAAGAGGCTTTAAATGATCTTTGAAAGGTCTTTGAAGACCCTTTGAGAACCCCTTAAAAACTCTTTGAAAAAAAATAAATTGGTACAAAACCTAGTGGCAAAATATACAAAACCTGCCGTCAAGCTACAAAGCTACAATCAAAAAGTTATAGCACCATAAAAGTGCTGTGGCGGAGGGGGTGGGAATGCTACATTTATATGCAATCAATAACTTATATAAAGGTAAGGGAATTTTAATTCCATTGATTTTATTAACTTATTTTATGTCTATCCCGAACTTTTTTATAGCTTATTCTCAATCATTTTATCCAAATATGTAATCAGATTTTCCAGTATCTTACTTGACTCTTATTTTTATAAATCGTATAGTAATAGTATACGATAAGGGGTGCTAATGGCAATTGTGAGTTTCAGACATAAGGGCTTAAAATTATTTTATACAACAGGTTCCACAAAAGCTATTCTACCAGATCACGTAAAGAAATTACGCGTTATCTTAACGGCTTTAACAAGTGCTACCACGCCCGAAATGTTGAAAGCACCTGCCTTTAAAATGCATCCTCTTAAAGGTGAACTTACAGGATACTATTCTATATGGGTGAATGGAAATTGGCGTGTTACTTTTCGCTTTATAGGAACAGATGTGGAGCTTGTTGATTATCAAGATTACCATTGATGAAAGGAACGAAAATAATGATGCATAACCCCGCACATCCGGGCGAAGTTCTAAAAGTAGCTTTCTTAGACGAAATGGGGATAACAATACAAAAGTTAGCTAATCATCTCCATATGACAAGAGCTTCTCTATCAAGAGTGATTAACGGACATGCCTCTATGAGTACCGAACTTGCAGTGAAATTAGAACTAGCTGGTTTTAGTAAAGCGAAATTTTGGCTGGATATGCAAACAAATTATAATTTATGGCAAACAATGCAACAGACACAACCACCTATTTCTCCTCTGGTTTCTGAAGCACATCAAACGTCGCTTTGATTTCGTTTATAATTTTGACGGGGCTTTAGTTTTTTAGCTTCCGCCCGTTGCTCTAACCTTTTTGAAGTTTTTTAATGGCTTCTATTGCAAGGCGTTTTCTATCGGCTGTTTTGGTATAAAGAGATGCCATTTTATCTTCTGTCCAGCCAAAAAGCGCTTTCATTTGCGAAACTGTCGCACCAGCATTTGCTGCACGTGTTGCTGCTAATTTTCGCAATCCATGCGCTGATTTTTTAATACCCGCCGCATTACAAGCTTTACGAAACAGATTACCAAAACTTTCTTTGGTCAGTTTTTTACCTTCTTTACCGCAAATAAATGTTTCATCACCTATGGGACCAATTTTAAGGGTTTCCTCTAGTTCTGGTAAAATAGGAAGAAAAACATCTGTTTTAAATTGGCTCTTTTCTGTTTTGAGATGAATGATATTATCTTTGACATCTTTCCAACCGATACGAACGGCATCTCCACGGCGCAAGCCCGTATAAAGAAGCACATCAACCCATACGCGTTCATGGGTACCAATAGCCCATTGTTTATAATATTTATCGATATCCTCTTCTAGCCATGGCGCTAATCCTTCGCTGTTAAGAGATTTTGGTGCTTTTATATTAAAAGCAGGATTTCTGTTTAAAAGAGCATTATCAACCGCCCAATTAAAGAGACCGTTTAAAGAGGTCAAAAAATGTTTTGCCGCTGCGGGAGTCTCGCGTCTTCTTTCTACTGCCTCAAGAATGTGTTGTTTATCTATACTTTTATAAGAGCGATCACCAATATGTTTAGAAATATTGTTCAGAATTCTATACTTAACTTTTTTAGTAGATTCTGATTGATTATGCCATTGCATGCTTTGTAAATATTGATGCAACAACCAATCGAAAGAGCCCTCTACAAGTCTGGTTTGTTTTCTTTTCTTGGAGGTGCCATTTTGCGCTTGCTTAAGAGCAAGCGTATAATTATCGACAAACTCTTGCGTTCCATAGGTTCCTTCAATCCGAAATCGTGGTCCATGACCAATACGTACATACCATATAACTTTACCATGGCGTGTACGTTCACGAACAAGATGCGGTGGATGGCGTTTTGGCATGGCTAAAACTTTATACCGTCGACAGAGGGGCAACTTTTGCTGGTCTCGTAGTCTTCTTGCTCGTTTTCAAGTGGTGGAAAATCGTCAATGCTATAAGTATTATCTGTCGTTGTTGGTGTTATGGTTTTATTGATATGAATTAATAATTCCCCTGTAGGTTTGATTTCTATGAGTTCACATCCTTGTTTTTTAGCTTCTCTTAAAGCACGAGCAATAGCTGGTTGCGTGATAGTAGGTGGGCGGTGTGGCATGTTTATTCCCCTTCATTGAGATGTAATTCCCCCGTGGCGTGAATCACGCTGGTGTTTAAAAGTTGGTTTTTCGGTGTTAGAAACGGCTTATAGAGATACTATAAGATTAGTAGTTCGTATTTTTTTCCATTATTGCCTCTCGCCCGTTGTGATGATTTCATCATTGATGATCTCTGCGTTTCCATGAATAAATGCATAACCATAGATTTTGGCATTTCCCCCAACTTTTGCTCTGATGGAAATCAATGAACTGTCATAAATTTTAGCATTTCCATAAATTTTAGCTTTTCCACTAATAAATGCACCACCGGAAACTTGTGCATTCTCGTAGATTTGTGCACTGGCAAAAACACGAGCATGTCCAAAAATCTGCGCATTGCCAAAAATATTAGTTTCTCCGGTAACAGATGCACTACCAAAAACACATGCATTTTCGTAAATATCAGCAATGTTATCAATATAAGCATCACCAAAAACCTTGGCTTTGTCATAAACTCTTGCATGACCATCCACACGAGCGTTTCCATAAACATGTGCATCACCAAAAACCTTGGCATAACCATAGACTTTTGCATCATCGCCTACCCAGCAATTGTCATCATGACTTAGATTGTCTTCTTTCTCGATATAGCCGCCAAGATCACCTTTCTTGACGTCCCCCAAATCTCTCAGTGCACGAATGCGGCGGAGCGTTCTGCGCCCAACTTCGATTGTTTCATCAGTCAGTTCATATTTTTTCATCTGGTCTTTTCTCCAGTGGATATGGCGTTATAGTCATCAACGTGTGCGCTACGGTAAACTTCTGCATCACCGTAAACTTTTGCTTCTCCGTAAATTTCTGCCTTATCGTAAACACGTGCTTCATCGAAAACGCGTGCATCATTGTAAACTTTTGCACGCCCATGAACATGTGCATTGCCAAAAACCAAGGCATCACCAAAAACCTTGGCATAACCATAAACCTCTGCATTATGGGAAACGCATGCATTACCGTAAACTTCTGCATGATCATAAATTTTAGCATCACCATAAATCCTTGCACTATCGCCTACATGTCCGTCTTTAACTTTTGCATTGCCATAAACTTCTGCCTTATCGGAAACATATGCATAACTGTAAACATGTGCATTTTCTAAAACTTTTGCATAATCGTAAACGCGTGCACAACCGTAAACCTCTGCCTTATCGTAAACACGTGCTTCATCGAAAACGCGTGCACAATCGTAAACCTCTGCCCTGCCGTAAACGCATGCCTCACCGTAAACTTTTGCTTCTCCATAAATTTCTGCACGACCGTAAACGCGCGCTTCATCGAAAACGTGTGCGCTCTCGTAAACATGTGCATTATCGGAAACTTTTGCTTCATCGAAAACAAGTGCATTGCCATAAACACGGGCATCTCCAAAAACACAAGCCTTATACCAAATCCAACAATTGCCCTCATGGGATAAGTTGCCTTCATGTTCTATAAGACCGCCTAGGTCGTCTGCTTTAATACCACCAAAGTCTCGTAAGGCACGAATGCGGTGGAGAGTTTTGCCATCAACCTCAGTTGTTTCATCAGTAAGTTCGTATTTCTTTTCCATGGTTTATTTCCTTGATTTGCGTACAATCCACCCGTGGCGTGAATCACGCATTACTTGAAAGTGTTAAGAAGGGTGGGGGTGCGGGGAGGAGAGAGCACCCCCATAGGTTTAAGCAGCTTTTGCCAAAATCTTTTGCATCTCTTGTTCTATTTCCCCTAAAAAGATTTCGACAGCTTTATTAATCTCTTCAATGTATTGCTCATCACGGTTGATGCGTTTGATTTTCATTCTCAAACCAGTAGATTTGCCTACAAAGTTTGGATTATAGCTAATGAAATCACACCACTTTC
>NZ_JBHIQC010000045.1:0-7227 GCF_042196385.1 Bartonella sp. AP150HLJHH
TGCAGGTAAATTTTTGACTTTATGGCGTTGTTTTCCTAAAAGAGCGCGTGCTTTTTCTGTTGCTTGTAAATCAACATTCAAACCCAAGGCAGCCGCATGTTTGAGACAAAGTTTGAGACGTATCAATGCTGTCCGAGCAGCTCCAGCTTTTGTATGCCAAATAGGGGCAAGGGTATCGCGTATCTCTGTTTGAGTAATCTCTGAAACGGGTAGACAGCCTAATTTAGGGAGAATATAAAGACGTAAAGGTGAAAACCAATCACAAGCCTTACCATCATTTTTTAATTCAGCTTTCCGACTTTCAAAAGCATCTACGGCAATATCTTTTAAGTAATGAAGATTGCTGATTGCCTCACGCTTTTGTTTATTGCGTTCTTTAATGGGGTCACGCCCCTCACGTAAAACCGAACGCCACCCAGTTGCCAATTCACGGGCTTGTTTTAAAGAGACATCTCGCAATGCTCCCAAGCCCATTTCACGACGACGTCCGTGAAGGGTATACCGTAAAATCCATTGAGCACCTCCATCTTTACGCTTATGAAGTAACAAGCCGGCTTGTGACGTGCAAGCAAGTGGTTTTAGTTGATTCAACCATACACAGATTTGAAATGAGAGAATCCTACGTTATTTGGGATTCTTATTCGATATGAATAGTGCTAAATTATCATTATAAATCAATATGATTGTATCTTTAATAAGAAATAAAAGTTTGTATTTTGGCGTCGAGTAGAACCTCTTTTAAAAGTAATTTCACCGCAAGTAGTATTTCACAAAATTACAATTAAAACAGAAAAATAATTGAAAAATTTTTCTTCTGAGAAGCTGATTTACGCAACAACTATTCTTTATTTCAGCCCCAAAAAACCTTTTTAAAATTACTTGATAAAGCAGAGCATTGCATATTTCTTATTGTGATTAAAGTGAAATAGCCATTGAAAACAGGAATAATACTTTTTGAATGAACTTAATAATTAAAATGGAAACTAGCTGAGTACAAGAGTTTTTCGATTTATACCGGTATAGGCCAATTTATTTTCCAAACTGAATATTGCGTAATACAGTTAAATTGACTTTACAATTATAAAGTTGTAAATTTTTAGACTATTTACAAAATAATAATTATCTTTAATATATATCAAGGTACATAATAACAATATGAGGAGGATGTTATGTCATATAAAAAGCCGCAGGTGATTGGTACTGTGAATAGTGCAAGTTTAACTTGTTATAAACCATTGGCGCGAGATAGAAAAAAATAAAAAAGCAGGATAAGGGCGCAGCAGCGCCCTTATCCATTGTATTATTAAGAAACAATTTAGGAGGGGAAATGTTTCGTATCAATCTCGACGAGAATAGTATAACTAGATTAAATGATTTTCAGACTATTGTGCTTAATGATTCAGCTATAATTTTAATTGATTCAGTTTTTTTACAGAATCAGAAAATTGAAACTGTTGCGGCAAAGCTTAATGTAGAGACAGAGGTCTTAGCATCAGATTTTTCAATCTTGTTAAGAGAACTAGAAAAGAATGGTTTTCTTTTAAAGAAGGAAAACTTGATTAGTGCGTCAGATTCGATTTTTGATCTTAAAAAATTATGGGCACCTGTGACACCTATTATACATATTATCCAGAATTGCAATAGCCCTTGTATCATGTGCGATTGTTGGAAGATTAAGGAAAAAAATTGGCATACTCCAGAAAGTTTAATACCCTTATTTAGAATGTTGAAAGAAAAAGGAGCTGCCTCAGTGATGCTTTCTGGGGGAGAACCTTTAATGCATCCGAGGCTTAAAGATATTTTATTAACGTTGAATGAACTAGGTCTGCCTGTTGAATTAAATACCAATGGCATCTTATTGCATAAAAATTTATGGATTTCACAGTATGACATAAAAGAAATTGTTATTTCTATGGATTCGACTAGTGTCCAAGGATATTATGATATACGGGGGGCGAATAAATTTGATCGCGTGTGGGAAAACATTGAAACAGTTAAGAATCTTCAACCTCTGCAAAGTATAGGAATAAGAGCGACAGTTACTAAAGAGATTCTAGAAAATATTATTAATTTTATCGATTTTTGTATAAGCAAAGATGTCGATTATATCGGATTCAACCCGCTCGATACGTCGTCATTTTGTTTTTCTAGAAACAATAATACAAAGGATCGATCTAAGGCTTTAAGCAACAAAATTCTTCCGCCAAACGCCTCACTTTTTCATTTGAGAGATGAATTATCAAGGAAAGAATCCCCCCTCCAGATTTATATAGATAAAAAGTTCCAAGAAAGGAAAATCTCATGGACGTCACAAAATTTTGTAAATTGTATTAATTATTACTTAGGCGAAAATTCTGCGTACGTTTCGTCGCCGTTAATGTGTTTATTTCCATTTTCATCCTTGGTATTGGACTATAATGGAGATTTAAAAAATTGCTTTTATTCAGAAGCTTTTGGGAATCTACAAAATTATGAGGCAATAGATTGGTCTGCTCAAAGCGTTTTAAAATCTTTGAAAGAATCTGGCGCATGTAGCGGATGTCGTGGGAAGGTATTTTGTGGATAAGGTTAAGCAATTTAAGATTTATAGCGTTAGCAAGTCTACTGCTCTAGTGGTTGCTGTTTTACCACTTTTTTTGTCGGAAAAATTGCATTTGTCGCAAGCGGATATTGTTTTAATCGGTAGTTATTTTTTATTGCTTCCTTTGATCTTAGAAGTCCCCTTGGGTTTATTATCAGATGTTTATGGAAGTAAGCGCGTTATTTATACTGGGCTGTTTTTCTTTCTTTGCGGTTTTTTAGCTCTTTTTATGAATTATGCATATTTTGCTTACGCCACTTATTTGTTGTGTATCACATTAGCGGCCGCTTGTTTCTCAGGTGCGGAAGATAGTTTACTCTTTTCTGTAGTACCAAAGCATCGCACACTGTTTTCCGTTAAGTCCGAAGTGGCTGCTGTTACCTATAGTGTGACAACGGTACTTATTTTTTTAGGGGGAATACTTTATTATGTGCATCCTGCATTGCCTGTAATTTTTCAAATCCTTTCATTAATTTTTGCTATTTTTATGTTTTCAAAACTGACGAAGGGATTAGATAGTTTTCATATCAACGCTCATCCGAGTATTTTCACAGTTATGTGCGCCAGCCGTAAAGAAGTCAAAAACCCTTATCGCTTCACTCTTGTTTTTTTAAGTGCAGTTTCAGCTTTTGCTATTTTGGTTAATAATCGAACTGTTTCTATCGCATTTTCTGATTTTTTGCCATTTCAACCTGCTATTTTGGTTTCGATTATTTTTATCATTGGGAATTTTTTTTCAGCAAGTTCCAATATATTGTTTCAGAAGTATTTTTCAAAGTTTCAAAATCCTATTTTTCCCGTCTTAATGATTGGTTGTATGGTAACCATTGCTTTTTTTCTCATGTCATTTCAAATCATTGCGGCTCTTATATTAGGATTTTTACTGCTATGTGTTTTTAAATCTGCTTATCGATCTTATCTGTCGTCTCTTCTTATAAATTCACTGATTGATCCCAAAGCTATCGCGACTGTTTTATCATTTACAGCCATTATTACAGCTGTTGTATCCTTTGCATTCAGTTTTTTATACGGTCATGTTTTTTCAACATTCTGGCAAGCTAATTTGTGGTTGGCAGTGATTATGGCTGTGATTTTTGGGGTGTCTGCTTTAATTATTTTTGTCAGAAAACAAGAAATCATTTGGTTACAGCCTGAAAATGCACAATCGTCAAAACAACATTTCTTGAAACGCAAGCATCAAGAGTTTTGCTATGGGCAAATTTATCCGGAAGCATCGTGCATTAATGAAAACATCAAGGATGGCTCTTTTCGACAAAGTCTCTATCCTGCACCAAATTTGATAACACTTTGCGATGAAATAGTCGAATGGGAGTTTATCCGGGGTACTGTATTGAGCCAAATGGATTTGCTACATCAAAAGGCGATTATTGATCAAATCAATAAGATCTTTCAAGATCGATTAAGCAAGAATATAATCTTATCACATGGAGATTTACATCCTGATAATATCATTGTTACTTCTGATAGTTCTTTTATGGTAGTGGATTGGGATTTATGTCAAGAAGCCAGTCCGGAATTGGATATCTTAACATTTTTCACCAGTCCAAGATTATCTCTCAATTTAGAAGAACGGATAGACTATATTTCTCATTTGCTGTCTATATCAAAGGATGAAGCTTTACCAATGATAAAAGCGTTTGTGGCTAAAAAAATTTCTGATCTTTCTCTATACCAAAATATTTTCATGAAACAATTAGTATTGGATTATATGAACTTGAATAAGAAATTTCATGGGCGATAATATTGTAATTTGTAATGAAAATTGCAGTGCGGGCTGCAATCATTGTCCGTATTCGATGGAATATATGGTGAGAGATGACGCGTTGCCTGAATCTTTATATACAATAAATGACATAAAATCTGATTTTATTATTCTTTCTGGTGGAGAGCCTTTTGAGCTCGATTATGATTTACTTCATAAATATACTTGTATGTGTCTCATTTGCAAAAAATATTTTCGGATTGCAACAGGGGGGCACATCTATATTCAACCATATTTGAAGCTATTAAAGAGTAATCCGTTCTTTTTAGGGATACAAATAGGCACAGATGTTATTTCAGAGATAAGAAATCTAGACAGTAAAAAATATAAACAAACGTGGGTGCGTAACATAGAATGTATGAAAAAAGATAGCGTACCATATAGTGTGACGATTACTTTATCGGAGAGATTCGATTTGGCAGAAGTGTTAGCTCTAATACGTATCGCTACTCCCGAGTTCATTTTAGTTAATTTTGAAAATAGAAAAAAGTATGAGAATAGATTTCAGTTAAATATGATACGGGATTTTTTTTCTGGCTGTGAGATAAAATATGGATATACGCATCAGAGTTTACACCAATAAATATAAACTATCGGATTCTTTTCACAGTTCTTCTGGTGTGTTAGTTGAAAAAACAGAACTGATAATTTTATTTACTGCTCAGGATAAAGTTATTTCGCCCTTTGCTATGGAGTTGCCATTGTCACCTAGTCACGGAGAAATGCCGGACGATTTTATAAAATCTGTAAATGAACGATCAATAAATAAAAGTAAACACTTTGCAAATTCTTTAAGCTATTTCTTTGGGTTGGAAGATTTTTTTAAAAAAGTTGAAATGGCTAAAATTATTAATTCTGGATTAATGAAATCTATTAAAACGATAGGAATAGGTGCAATTATTGATGATGAGATACGTAATTACGATTTGATAAAATTGAAATCATCGAATCAGTATTTGGATGATACAATTGCAATTGTTAATGAAAACAAAAATGTAAAATTTATTATTGATTTCAATGCAAGTATTAATTTTGAGCAGTGGAATTATTTTATTGATAGGATAGATAAGAATAATTTGTTTGGAATAGAACAGCCTGTGAAATTTCCTTCAAAAATTCCAGATTTGGGTTTCTTAAATATCGCTGATGAGACATTCGTGAAATGTGGTTATGAAAAAATTCACGAATATGGCTATAATGCTTTTGTCTATAAGCCATTTGCAAGTAATATTAAAGAATTATATAAGTGTTTTGAGAATAAAAATAACTACGTTGGTATGGTTGGAAGTAATGTTTCAGGCCCTTTAGATTGTAGTTTTTGTAACATCATAAATCATTATATGCCTACCAAATTAGCAGGAAATCGTGCAAGTAATTTTGAAGCGCATCCGTTAAATAATAAAACTGAGGATTTAATGAGAATTCGAGAAAAAAAGATATCTCTCTCTGATGAATTGTTTATTTATCTTGATAAATTTTGCCAAAAGGTATCGGATTTGTATTTTGATATGAATCAATTAAAAGAAATTGCTACAAATATATAGTATTTCCCACTCTGAAGCAGCTATGTTTCGTGAATAGATATAGGACATACCGATGGAAGAACGATATGGTGCTTGTCTCATGTATCGGGATCTTATATACTAAAAGTGTCAAAGATGGTGGCAAAATTGGCTTTGATTTTTTTGATATTAGCAGTAATTTAAGCAGCAACTTGCCTTTTTTATTCAAGATTTTTGATGAGAAAGAATTATAGGTATTTCAGTTTGATGTAACTCAAAATAAGCGAACGGTATTTTTAAGCTTGATGTTTATTATAAAGCTGAGCTCAACCCCAATCAAAACAGTATGGCAGGTGGACTTATTATCTTACTTAAAAGGGGCTAGCTAAGAAGCATACGCTTGTTATTATATCGAATGTTCTCAATTTGCATTCGATTAAACTTACAAATCAAGATGGCTTTTATTCTAATATCATCAATACTGGGCTTTATAGATTAAACATTCAAGTCCAATAATTCGCAGAACAAATGAGCCATGCATCCAAAATGCCAATTACGAGTAATATAAATCCCAATGATATTGTAGCTGATATTCACTTAATACCATCAATACTCCCAAATGACTCCTATTATCGTAAGGTTTTTTTCTTTTCTCTTGAGATCATCACCAACGTCATAAAAATATATTTTACCATGCTGTTGCACGTTTGGATTTTTTACAAAAATAGAAATTTCCATAGAGTAGCTCAAGATCCTAAACAAAAATATTAAAATATAATGTTTTTTATTTTTTATTATTAAAAAAATAACATAAACATTGGAATAACTCTCCAAAAGCAACAAAACTCTTTGTAAGAAGAACTCTGATCATTTTCTTTGAAAAAAGAGCAATGAAGAGAATGTCACTAAAAAGAGCGTTGAGCGATTGGCTTGAAAAACTGTCAAAAGAGATTTCTCTATTGTGTGGTCCTATGATTTTTCACCAAGGTGAGCTATTCATAGCGTTTTGTAGGCCGACCGCCTTTTGGGTTTTGTCTTCATAAATTTCACGAAGATAGTTGTAACAGCATAAAAGCTCTAAAGTTTGTTAAATAATTCCTTATGTTTTGGATTGGCTTGGCTTAAATGCACCCCACCACCTGTTACAGATCCCAACATGGCTTTTGCTGGTTTTTGGTCTGTTTTGCAACCATTGGCTTGTAAAAAGGTTCTATGAATGGCGAAAGAGCCAGCGCCCTTAACAAGAGCCACCAACGCGGTCAGTGTAACCCCAGAGGGGTGCGAACATTTGTCGTAAAAGCGTAAATCAGGAGGCAAATCACATGTAATACCCCGCATACGTAAATAGGTTTCTGCTAAAG
>NZ_JBHIQC010000046.1:0-6662 GCF_042196385.1 Bartonella sp. AP150HLJHH
AATGATATTGGTTCTGCGATAACAGCTTTCAAAAATGATCCTTCTTACTATCGCACCACTTTAAAAAATCTTGGTGAGCGCCTGTCCGATCGTGTAGAAGATCTCACGACAAAATTTGATCGAAGTGATATCATCAAAGCCCTTGTGACCGATGGCATGTCCCGTTCGGATGCACAAACAGCAGCCAACCATGCTGTTCAACTCTATCAAAGCGCAGAGGAAAAGACCGAAAAAGCCATCAAAGCCCTTGAAGAACGGGCAGAAACACTCTCAGACAATCTTGAGGATACGATCAAGGGAGCAAAAAACACTGCAACTAAAGCCACAAAAACAGCCTCCAATATGGGGTGGTGGGGCTTTTTAGGAAGTCTGGTAGGCGCCATTATTTCCAGTATTTTTGGCTATTATGGTTATAGAAGCCGTAAGGACACTTTCATGCTTTAAAACGTCTACCTGTCTACCTTTAAAGCAAATACATAAAAAGCTGCACGCATAGTGCAGCTTTTTTGCAAAATTTTCTGATTGTCTTTTTGTATCATTGTCTCTCATATCAGACAACTTCACCAGCCCATCATCCTTAATACTCCCCTTTAAAAAAACATAAGGAGTTGCTCATCGCTGCCAATAGGCATTGTGCTTGTTTTGGAAAAGAGCTCTGAAAACTTCCTTTTCAACTGATCATCAAGAAAAACTATACAAAGCATGGGATATACCATAAACACGTAGAAGAAAATTGTACCTTATAACCTCTTGGGGAGGAGCATTGTGACAAAGAAAAAATCCATTATTTTCGCCCAAATGGGACTTTTCCTTGTTTTGGGCTTTAGCAGCTTTGCCGATGAAACAGCACAAGTTACATTTGCTCTACACTTAGCAGAAAGCACAGCATCTATTTCAATGCTGCTGTTTGCAGGGCTTGTCGGGGCAATTTGTGCCGGACCAATTGCACCACGCCTCTTGCATCGCTTCCAACCAGCGCGAACAATACCCATTGTTTTATTGTTTGAAGCACTCTTTATAGCCACAGCTGCAATCGCCAACCAATTTTGGATTTATATTGCCCTTTCTTTCGCACTAGGTTGTGCTGGTTCACTCTTTTGGTCTGCTATCCTTGTTGCTGTACCTGACTTCGCAAAAAATGATCATCAATTAGACCGTAACAACCGCATTATCCAAACAGTCCGTAATCTCGGCTACATTGCAGGACCACTGTTAGGAGGTGTATTGTATGGAATATCAAATGGGCAAAAAGGATTGTTTGCGTTGTCAATCATGGTTCTTTTTGCTACCTTTATCACTCTCTTCTGTTTTAAAAGTTTAAAAATTCATACACAAACGACAAACACAACGCAAAACAGCAAAAAAGGGCTAGATTTAACGGGTCTCTTGCGTAAAAAAAATGTTGTCTATGCTCTTTCTCCCCTCATCATTACCATCATCCTCACCTCTGCTCTCAACGTCTTATCGATTGTCCGCATCCGCACTGAGCTGTACTTCAGTGCAGAAACCTATGGGATAATCACAAGCATGTTAAGTCTTGGCCTCGTGGTTGGTCCACTCTGTTTCTCCAGCCTTTTTCATCGCTTTGGTAATGCCGCTGGAGCATCACTTGCCGCTGCAATCATCGGCTTTGCAATTTTCTGCTTTTCCTTAACACATATTGTATGGTTAATGATGCTGTCATTTTTCATCCTTGGGGGTGCTAACGGCGTACAAAATGCTCTAATGGCAAGTTTTATGATGAAAGCCATTCAGAAAGAACACCGAAACAACCAAATGCCTGCCTATATCTTTATCATACAAACAGCGGTGTGCCTTGGCTTTCTAGGAGCCGGTTTTGTAAAAGTGCATCACACCCAAAGCACACTGTTTATCATTGGCATCGCCACCATGATCACAGGCATCTTAGGTTTTATTGTGAACAGTGCCGTACAAAAAAAACAGAGAGAATTTGATAATGGTTAGTGGACGAGGCGTTTTTCTCAAGCAAACCATACACCACAAAAGGACATGACAATCACCACCCAATCAAATTTCAATAAAATCCCTATCAAATCGTTGTATCCCATGCAACCCCATACCAACCCAATAGGACTTTGATAAACCACTCTTTAATGTAGAGCAACTAATAACCCTCCCCAAAACTTGATATTTTAAAGTAAAAAAAACGATAACATCATGCAACAAGACCCTATAGGCTTAAACTTTTACAATGGAACAGGCGGTTATGTATGGCAACTTGCAGACTATATGCAACATGACTTGAATGAAAACATCCACACGCTTGAATTGCAAAAACCAACGCCGCCCATAGCCATCAATTCTTTCGCTGTCTACCCAAGTGAACTCAATCCTTTATCACGCGTTCAATGGGCAAAAGATGTACAAATAATAAAAAACAAACCAGCACTCATTGGCAAACGGCAAATACAACCCATCACCATTGTTTCTACAAAAGGAGCGGCATTTGGCGGATTCGACTTTCCCACATTTGAAGCACTTCGTGAAGGCTGCCTTGTCCAATCACTGAGGGAAATACAATTCAATGATACTCTTCTTGCCTCTGGAAGTCTTTTGATATCACTTTTACAACACGGTCTCATCAAAACAGATCAAAAAGCATTTTCAGAAAATGATGCAACCGCTCTTTTACGAGAGCCAACATGTATTATCATAGATTCTTCTCTTGGCAGTCTTGCCATTAATCAACTCAATGGGCGTACAATCCGGCTTCATGAAAAAACAAAACATCTCTTGAAGCAAGCCACCACACCAATACGTATTCAATATCCGCTAGAGGATTCAATAAAGTTTTTTATAAAAGCAGGAATGCTACGATTGGTAAAATTATAAGGATAAAAAGATGCAGCTGATAAGACCTGGCATGGGAACAGAAAATAGTGCACAGCTCATTTATGCGCTTATTCAAATGGCAAGACCGCGCACAGTCATTGAAATCGGTGCTGGTGATAGTACGCGCTTGATTGCTAAAGCACTGCAAAAAGCAAAACAAGCATGGCAACAAGATAAAAAACTTTTAGAATCCTCCACCTGGGAAGAGCGTACAGCTTTGCTTGATCCTTCAGGAATCCTTGAGAATTACGAACCTCGGCTTATCACCATTGATGATTTTACAGTCGAAGGTCAATCAGCAGAAGAAGCATGGCAAAAACTGCTTCAAGACGGTATTGAAAAAGACATGGTAACATTTATCCATGAGAATTTCTTCTCTTTCGATGATGAAACGCTCAAATCTTGGGGACCAATAGATTTTGCTTGGCTTGATGCTGGTACTCCCGCAGATGATGTGCGATTTGTTATAACCCTTTGGGAACACATCACCGCGGGTGGTTATCTTTGTCTACATGAACCAACCATAACAACAACAATTGCTCTCAATGGCGAACAACGGGTTCGACGCGTCAGAACTCCTTTGTGGGAAGAAATTCTCTACCGGCTTGATGGCTCCTATGAAGCTTTAACTCTTCCCGAAAACCACAAATATCGCCAAAGTGGTCTGGGGATTATTCGCAAACGCACCTCTGCCGAACAAATTGTACGCGCACAATCGCTCCAAGCAGAACTCATAGAAATCAATGAAATTCCCATTCGCAATGATCTTTTGCCCATGGGGAAAGAAACCCTTCACAAACGCAATACCCGCAATTCACTGATCTCTGCCATGACCTCCCCGACACTGCGTACTGTTTATGCCGCCATTATCCTTGGTGCAAAAAATCTTACTGATATCCTCAAACATGTCGATTCAGATGCCAAAAACATTCACAAATCCATCAATCGCCTTTTGAATCTCGGACTTATTCACAACACAACAGAAGGATTTCAAGCCGAAGAGACAGTGTGGAAAATGCTAGAAAATAAACATGAGCGGAATAGGGAAAATTTAAGCGACCGCCATTTAGAAACAGAAGAGATGCTATCAAAAATTGGTGAAGCCTTTCAGAAGGAAAAAATCTATAGCGAAACGGAAGTTTCCAAGATATGCAACCTCTTTACGATAGACTTTGCCCGATTACGACGCACTCTTGTTGAGAGAGGTTTTTTACAACGCCATGGAGGCAAATATCAACGCATGCGCTAAAAGAGAATTGAAAAATGATTAGCGAACTCTATCGTTTTTCTTCTCTATTTCAAGAGAATGAATAACCTTCCACTAAAAAAATATAATTTCATTAAAAGGTTACAAAATCATTCATCCCATTCATATGTTGACAATCTATGGAGATGAGATTAGCGTGCTCTCTTCGCAAGAGATGCAATGGGGAAGAACAAGAATGCGGGATGCCAATTGGTTATCAAAAAGGATTGGGTGGTTATCAAAAAGAATTAGAAATAGTCAAAACCATCAGGAGAAGATATAGGATCAAGGTCTCAATGGATCTTACGATTGTTGCGCGAACATCCGGGCACAGTGTTGTTGCTCAATCCAAATCATGCTCGATATTTCTAAAAACATCGTAGAAAAAACAATATTCTTGCATTGGACTGGCTAGTGAATCAAGAAAGATACTATTTCAACGAAATGTGCACAGCAGAAATAGGGCTGGCAAAACTTCCTCAAAAGATACAACAAAATGTCTTTGATCATTTAACAACACTTCTATGGAAATTCCATGGGCAAAAATAAAATTCCTTTTTTCATCTATAGCACAGTTTTTCTTTCTGAATTTTCCTTTTTCTTTGTACTCCCTCTGCTTGGAAACTCTTCTCTCATAACTGCTGCCAATGTTGCTTTTTATCTCGCTGGATCGGTAATCCTTGAAAGCATTCTCATGGTAACCACAACAGGTTTATTAGAAAGATTTTCGCGTAAACTCTTAATGGCTACCGCCTTTATTTTAAGGAGTAGCGCTTTTGTGTGCATTATCCTATCGCTCACACCTTCTGCATGGTTGATCTTTTTTACCTTAATGGCTTTTTCGAAAGCAATTTCAAAGCCATTTTTGAGAGAAATTTTATCAGAACATCTCAATGAAAATGCTCTTAAACGCGCATTAACTCTCTATTCTTTTTTTCAAAATGCTGCTGTCGTTATCGCCCCTCTTGTTGCAACGAGTGCCATAAAATACAACGCATCAACCTTCTTAATGGCTTTTTTTGCACTCATTGGTTTGTATCTTTGTGTTCTATCCATTCAAATTGTTTATCATTACCCGCATAAAACATTATCTCTTGAAAAGAATAAAAAAACAAAAAAAGCTCTTCTTTCTTCTTTAAAAACAATAATACATAATCGTTCTATTGCTTATTTGCTGGTCACGGCTTTGCTGTGTGCATTCCTCATGGGAATTTTCATCACCACCACAACACTTCTCAGTAAATTTGACAGCAATCTCGCCCCTTATAGTGGAATTTTCTTTTCAATTGTTGGCATCAGTATTTGTATCTGGCAAGGAATAATCAATAAACATCTCAGCCTTTCTGATAAATCAACTTTTTATCTGCTCTGCTTTATGGGAAGTTTCTCCTCGTTTTTCCTCATAGGTGGGGTCTTTACCGCTGTGACTGCGTTAATTGCCTACAGTGTCTATGAATCTGTCATGATTCCAGAGATATACTATCAAGCAGAGAAAACAACTACATCCCTCTCTGCCAGTGTTCTTTTCAGTTATATTCTTGTTATTTCAAATATTGGCCAAGCCGCCGGCTCATGGACAAGTGGATGGATTATCAGCCATTTCAACAATCATATCGCTTTCACCTTTTGCATGATTGTTGGTGCCTCCGCCTTTGCTTCTTGCCTTTGCCTCATGCAAACGAAAAAATAAGCAGCTTCCATGTCACATATAGTTTTTGCAACCGGTGGCACAACAAGAGCACTCAAAACACTTCGCCATAAATGGCTCAATTATGATTTTGTAACACACTCTGCGGCAAAAAAACTCAAAACGATCTTTTAAGATTGCTCTGTAAACGCCGTTGCAAATTGTCTCATAGCTTAAAGGATTATGGGGTAGACAAGCGTAAGGTAGCTACATTCTGCACGAATAATATTCTATTGATATCCATGTGCAATACAGCCAAATCATTTTTCTTATAATTCGCTCATTTCTGCCATGACCTCACCGACACTACGCGCTGTCTATACTGTTATTATACTTGGTGCTAAAATTCTTTCTGATATCCTCAAACTTGTCAATTCAGAGACCAAAAACATTCACAAATCTATTAATCGCCTTTTAAACCTTGGTCTTATTCAAAACACAACAAAGGGATTTCAAGTAATCGATAAATTATGGCAAGCGCTAGAAGATAAAAATGTACGAAATATGGAAATTTTTAGCGATCACCATTTAGAAACAGAAGATATACTTACAAAAATTGCAGAAGCATTTAAAATAGGAAAAACTATCGCGAAACGGAAACATCAAAAATATGTAGCCTTTTTACTTTAGATTTTGCGAGATTAAGACGAATCTTGGTGGAAAATGGATTTTTAAGACGATATGCAAGCAAATATCAGCGCATACGTTGAAAGAAAAAATTCAAGCATTTGAGTTTTTCTTATGCAGCGTTTTGTTTTTTTGTTTTCTGTAAAGAGAGTTTAGGCCAGCTATGCGCCCCCCTTAGTATTTAGTGGTATAGATAGTTTGGAGTTCAAGGAATTGTTTGCAGTTTTTTGTTACAAAAAGTTAGCAGAT
>NZ_JBHIQC010000047.1:0-6655 GCF_042196385.1 Bartonella sp. AP150HLJHH
ATCTGCTAACTTTTTGTAACAAAAAACTGCAAACAATTCCTTGAACTCCAAACTATCTATACCACTAAATACTAAGGCGGATTTTTACCTAGAAAGCTTTTTGGGGTAGCGAGCCTATGCCTATGATCATTGTGATGATGCCAACTTTTTGCAAATAGTGTTTTAAGAGGGTAAAGCATTATGTTGATAGCAGAAAGCCTGTAAAGAGAAAATGGCTATGGTATGTAAGAATAGTGCCGTTTTTTATACGGAGCTGCCTTATTATAAGATTAAGTAAGGTAGGGGAAGAACGTATAGGTATGTAATTTACGCGCATAAAGGCTTTGTAGAAATTAGATCTAAACTCAGATTTTCTCTCTTTAGGGAGTTAAGACTTGTATTTTTATCATAATGACTAGCTTCTCCATCATAATATTTCTTCACGAGAGCTTTCCAAAAATAGTACACTAGCTAGTTTGTTCTTAAAAAAAATAATCAAGGCAATACTTTTGCACCATCCTCATTCGCCATCCTTAAGGGCGGCTTTTGCATTTACAGAAATTGCCCACTGACTTTAGAAGCGGAGCCTAGAAACGTGGGGAAGAGGAACACCATAGAGCGGTGTGACTACTCATGTTGTCATGCTATAGAAATATTTGGTTTTGTAGGGTAGAAGCAGCCACTCCCCTTTAATGCCTAAAAAGCATTAAAAATGGCACGAGAAAATGCTGGTAGTCGTGATATGGTTTTTATTATGGCTGATCCATGAGCTCTAAGATATAAATTGAGAGGGAATGGGCGGCATTAAAAGTTAAACGCGCATGGCGAGGCTTGAGATTGATTAGTTCAAAATCCTTTTCTGAGCGGCCATGCGCTGCACTTTTCTTGTTCCTTAAATTCATAGTACCACTAACGATTCTGGATAGACCGGTTGCGATCATTCTTAAGTCATTTTTATCTAGATCTTGATTTTTTAAGTTTTTTTGCTTTATATCATCAGTATGAATCTTAGCCTTCTTAGCAACTTCTTTCCATAAAGCGTACAGCTTATTATGGGCATTTTCTTTATATAGGATAGAATGGTGGTCGAGATAAGCTTTGCAAGAGGCTTCCAACAGATTTGCTGCAAATAGAACTGCCTCCCTTGGATCTTTTTCTATATTTTCTAATGCCCTATTTATTTCGATTTCTACTGCTGAAAGGCCTTTCTCTGCAATACGGTTTTGTAGCTCTTTTATAGAAAGAAGACCTGCTTTGATAATATACCCTCCACGCTGATATTCCAATCCATCTTTCTTTAACGTTTCTAAAATTTTACGTTGATCTTCTTTTAACTGTAGAGTTTTTTTGTATAACGATGAATTCAATCCGGTAGGGTCTGGATCATAATATTCTTTTTCCATAAAATCACTAAGCAGGTTACCAAGGAATTCAAGTGGTTCTTCGCATTGAGAATTGATTGCACGTAGCCACGCTTTAACTTTTTGGATTTTTGTACCTTCTGGAATCTCAGGAGGAGCAAATGATGCAATAAACAAGTCATCTAACTCGTTATGCGTATAATGGTGCGCAAACATTGGAGGGAGTAGTCCAATGATTGCAGAAGGGATTTTGTTTTTCTGAGATATTTTTTGCGGAGACGATAATTGCATTTTGTATCTTTGTAATATCAAAAAGTGGTATGTTGAGTGGTTTTTAGAGTATGATTTTATTGCCTGACCTTGTATAGAAGGTCGCGCAACAATTTTGTGGCTTATATAAGATTTGTGAAAGATAAATGCCATATTGTGTTTTATTTTTTCTCCTTTCATTGTTATAACAGTGAAGGGGGAATAATGTGTGATAATTCGAAAAATATAGAATGAGAACAGAAGTATAATTTTGTATTATCGTAACTGCAATAGCATTCTTTATTGGCAGATTGTTTATTGGAGAGAAGGAAGTAGGCAATGCGCATAATCCCTGAACGGAAGGTTTTGTGACAAGAATTTCAATAATGGCATGTTACTAAATGTTGTGTGTGTTCTTTGCTTGTCAGAAAAAGTAGATGGCGCTCTTTATTTGCATAACCGGTATCGAGTAATGAGTAATGCGGGAGGCTAGTTTAAAATCTCGTTTATTCCGTTAAAGCTTACTGTTTTCTATAAAAAGACTGTTTTCATGATATCCGCTGTTAATCTCGCGTATTTGGTAGAGATGAAAATATAAACGTTTATCGTGTCTGTAAGGGAGCTTGAAGCAATGAAGTTATGTGTAAAAGAGTTCTGAAAAACTTCTTTTGTCCGTAAAACTTATAAGGAAAATTTAAAGGCAGGAAAATGTTAGAGAAATCTAAGAGTACGCTGTGAAAATCAAGAAACAGTCTTTTTAGAGATGGTTTGCTGTCTGTCATCGTGCTTCATGATTTTCAATGTTTTTAAAATTTCTTTCTCAATGAGAGAGGGCTTTTTTATTAAAGCGGGGGAGATTTGTTATGACAGTTAACAATGAAATGGAGAGAAGATGCTGCTTTACCAGCTGTTTTTGTCGCTTCAGTTTCATTTGAACCTATTATGATTATGAAAGCATAGTGATTCAATGACTTTGAAAAGGGAGAAATAACATTATCAAGTTTGCAATACAGTGCGATTTTTTGCATCGCGATGCGTGGCAGAAGATGGTCAGCATTTGGGGGCATTGTGGGTTCTATATTCTATGCTGGTTCTGTAGGGCGTCTGTTAGCGCATTTATGGAACTATTCCGCATTGAAACGCGTGCTTAATTTCGTGGATCTTTGCAAAGGTCTGATCAGAAAATCCCATATTTCAAGAGGTTTTTAGAGGGATCTAAAAGCACAGAGGTATCATAAAATTACAAACACCGTACGTTACTGGAGGTGATCAATTTTAGAGCTTAAGGAGCTTATCGATTTAGTGTTCTTTCATAAAAATGATGAAGGTTGTGTTCAAGGTCTCAGTGTGTTGGTTTCTCGAAAAGTGGTAAATGCTGTATGATTTTATAAGCTATTGCCAATGTTATGGCTAGGGAGTTCAAATAAAGTATATCATAAATCGGAATTCTTCTCTTTACGCGATAAGAGGAGGGCTAGGCAAAACAGTAAAAATGTAGCGATAGAGAATATGAAGAATACGATATATGTTTGGTTTAAGGACAGGGATTCTTCTGTCAGCGAATGGATCAAAAAGCCAGCGAATATACCCCCTAAGGCACCACCTATTTGCTGTAATATGCGTGTGATAACGGCTGTATCTTTGACGTATAAACTGTTGACATATTGGATGGGGGCGGAAAGGCAGACAATGGTGGCGATGCCAAGTCCTATGCCTCTTAGCAAGAATCCAAGTCCATCCATGCTTATATTATAGCCAAAACATAATAACCCAAAGCTTGATATCACTAAACCAATTCCTATCATGAAAAAGGGAGATTTTTCTTTCCATTTTTGGTAAATAAATTTCCTTCCGATCCATGCTCCTACCCCTTGCAGAGCAAGGAGGGCACCGATGATGAGAAGGCTATTTTCATGGGCTTGTTCCATGGCAACGGCTAGTGGGAAATAAACGAGGAAGCTATAAAAAAGAAATGAAGCAACAAGCCCCATGATCATGAGTAATGTGTAGCGCGCATTTTGAAATCCGCTAAAGACGATTAATTTGTTTTTTGCTTTCTGATTAGAAACAATGAATAATATGAGAGATATCATGGCTATAAGCGCTAGGATAAAGAGGGCGTTGTGGTTATTGATGTTTCTGGCTTCTGTGAGGTAAAAAAACGAAAGAAGGGAGATGGAAAACGCTAAAAATGCAAATAAGTTAAATTTTGTTTTTGTTGTTTCGTTGCTCTTTAAATGTTTTGCTCCAAGGGTGAGTGCCAATAAAATAAGCGGAATATTGATAAAAAATAACAAACGCCAAGACACATACTGAGCAAGCGAGGCGCCTACCAGCGGACCAAAGGCAGGAGCGAAAACTGTTGGTACGGCTATGGTGCCCATGGCTTGGCGCACTCGTGTCTGTCCAAATTGTAATGCAATGATGGTTTGGCTAAGGGGCAGTAAAAGACCTGTCCCGAAACCTTGAACGATACGGGCAGATATAATAGTTGGAAAACTATAGCTTAATCCTACCCCCAGTGATCCAAGCATAAAAATGAAGCTTGCAAGAAACCAAGTGCTTTTGATACCTATTCTTCCTTGCACAAAAGCGGCCATTAGCAGCCCTGGAACGGTGGCGAGAAAATAGGATGTTACAACCCATTGTATATTATTTCCTTCCACGGAAAAATAATGCGCAAGGTCCGGAAGGATGATATTAACAATGCTCCCGTCCAGCAGAGGAAGTATGCTGGAAATAATTACGGTATATATGACATACTTTTCTGATTGAGTGTAGGAATCTCTCTTTTGCATTATTATGCCCCCTGTTGATATTCTTTAAAATATTGTCCCCGCCCCATTCACAAACTTTTAAAAATTAACACGTGTTTGTGATATCTGCGGCTTTGATATTGGAATGAATATGATTGGAAGTGCTGATGGTCCCCTTGTATACAATCCCTCTTCCTCCAAAATAAAACCATCGGTTAAGTTGATCTTAATGAGTTTATCGAGGAGTCTGTTTACTGTCAATTCACTCTGTATGAGAGCAAAAGCAGAACCTACACGAGACGTGCATGCCTGCTCCATTTGCATTTATTATTTAACATGGAAAATGTTAAAATCTTTATAAATCAAATTATTGACTTAAAAATCCAATGTTTGTTTATAGATCATTTTTTATGCTTAAATGATTGTTTGGGTGTCAAATGTATTCTCAATAGCTTATAATTTTCTTTTCTTAAATGTGCAGCCTTTTCTGGAAAATGTTCAACAATCTCTTGATTGTTTAATAAAAATTAAAATCGGTTATAAGGAAGGGCTTGTAAATTATAGAGTAGGAAAAAGGTGCATTTTATAAACAACAGGGGAGGGTTGTTTCCATAGCCAAAACATTTTTTCAAGTTGTTATGGTATTTTTTTGAAGTGCTTGATCGATAAAAGTTTGATAATTATCAGAAACAATATATTGGGTATTTTCTCCCAAAACTTTGAAATGTTCATGACCGCAATGGATTTTTGCTTTTTCCAGAACGCGCAACATGTCTTCGAAAATACTTCTTTTGCTTTCCACAACAAAATACAGTTTTTCTTGCCCATTTTGCTCGAATAATACAGTCCAATCGGGAGTATATGATCCAAGAGATGTATCAATTTTAAACCATTTAGGCAGTTTCGCATAAACTTTAATCTTATCGTTTTTTTCAAATGATTGTGCAAAATTGAACTCAATATCTGAATCATAAATACATGATCATAAGTTGATTTATCAGTTTTTGTCATATTCTTTTATAAAACAATTTGCTTTTATATTTATTAAAATGCATTTTCTATTTTATTTTTTCATATAATTAGCCAATGAAGTTTTTGCTCTAATATCGCAATTTGTAAAAGACTATTTTGGTCATTCAATATGAAACTTTTTATGTCGGTTTCTTGTATTGAAAGCAATGGTACGATTTTTGATATCTGTATAAAATATTTACAAAAAAAATTTAATAACGCATGATTATAGAATTTTGTTCTTTGTTTGAAGCATGTACAGTTAAACCATTATTTATTTGATACATTTAATCTAGAATGTAAATTTTGTTCGTATCCTCAAACTAAAATACTGGTATTGAAGTGGTGAGAGTGTTGCTTTGTTGAGAATAGATAATTTGGTAGGTTGGTATTCCCTTTGTATCAGAGAATTCAACTTATTCTCTCATATTGTGCGTGGATGAAATGTTAACCGCATAATGCTCCCTCTTACATGAGATGTAAGATTGATATGGTTTCCATATTGAGAAAAGTTGTTGATCGTAGAGGAATATTTTTTTGCGAAATTTGTTTGGCTTAAATGGAAAAAATAGAGCAAGAGTCGCATATTTGTTATGCTGTAATGGCATATATATAATCGATGGAGTCAACACTTCATTTAAGAAGTTTTTTAAAGGAAAAACATAAAAAAATAGAATTATTGAAAAAAATCTTTTATTTTGCAGCTTGTTTCTCACGATTATAAAAGCTTCACGTGGATTTTGAAAATTCTTGTTGTGTTGAAAAGCATACAAAAATCAAGAAAATTTTGCAAAAAAGCTACACTATGCGTGCAGCTTTTTATGTATTTGCTTTAAAGGTAGACAGGTAGATGTTTTAAAGCATGAAAGTGTCCTTACGGCTTCTATAACCATAATAGCCAAAAACACTCGAAATAATGGCGCCTACCAGACTTCCTAAAAAGCCCCACCACCCCATATTGGAGGCTGTTTTTGTGGCTTTAGTCGCAGTGTTTTTGGCGCCCTTGATCGTATCCTCAAGATTGTCTGAAAGTGTTTCTGCCCGTTCTTCAAGGACTTTTATGGCTTTTTCGGTTTTTTCTTCTGCGCTTTGATAGAGTTGAACAGCATGGTTGGCTGCTGTTTGTGCATCCGCACGGGACATGCCATCGGTCATAAGGGCCTTGATGATATCACTTCGATCAAATTTTGTCGTGAGATCTTCTACACGATCAGACAGGCGTTCACCAAGATTTTTTAAAGTGGTGCGATAGTAAGAAGGATCATTTTTGAAAGCTGTTATCGCAGAACCAATATCATT
>NZ_JBHIQC010000048.1:0-6383 GCF_042196385.1 Bartonella sp. AP150HLJHH
GATGACGACATTGGCATTGATGCAAAATTTATTGGTTATGACATGACGGATTTTTTAGACAATAATGAAATTCGTCCCCCATTAATGATGTATCTTTTTCATAGGATTTTGTCTCTGATTGATGGGCGTCGTATTATCATTGTCATTGATGAATTTTGGAAAGCCTTAGAGGATGATTCCTTTAAAGCCTTTGCGCAAGACAGGCTGAAAACTATCCGTAAACAAAATGGTTTGATGTTGTTTGCAACGCAATCTCCCAAAGATGCGATCAATTCGACCATTGCCCACACCATTATAGAGCAATGCCCCACACAGATTTATTTTCCCAATCAAAAGGGCAATCATGGGGATTATGTAGAAGGTTTTAAATTATCGGACAGAGAATTTAACCTGATACAATCAGAATTAAGCCGTGAGTCACGGCGTTTTCTCATCAAACAAGGACAAAGTTCAGTTGTAGCAGAACTGAATTTACGGGGCTTTGATGATGAAATAGCCATTTTAAGTGGCACCACCAAGAATATTGAACTCCTAGAGACCATTATGGATGAAGTTGGACAATCTCCAGAAAAATGGCTTCCTATTTTTCAAGAAAGGTCAAAGCAATGAAAAAACTTTTATTGGCAACAGCTCTTTGCGCAATTTCTTTTGGTTTAACAACCAATTCATTTGGTTTTGGCGGTATTGTATTTGATCCCAAGGCTTTTGGACAAATGATTAAACAAGTTCAACAAGGCCAACAACAGCTTAACAAGTTGCAAGAACAAATTCAACAAGGTGCACAACAGCTTGAGCAATTAAAGAGCCAACTCGATCAAGCGAAACAGTTATATAACTCCTTAAATGTCAAGCCTGACATTTCGGGATTGAAAGAGATGTTTAACAAGCAAGGGAGCAGTGGCGCCCTTCCTTCAGACTTTAACCACTTTCAACAATCAATGGGCGGCGGTGGCGGTGGCGGCAGCAAAAACACGCAAAAATGGCAAGAAGAACTTAAATACAAAGAGCCCGCGGGGGGTGCTGGATCAAAAGAGGCAGTGGATGCTTTTTACGCAGAGGAAGTGAAAAAAGCCGAACAGCGCGTAGTAGGACAAGCAGCCAAAGGACAAGACGTCTACGAAGAAGCCAGTGAAACACAAAAAAACATTACCAAGCTTCTTGACGAACTTGGAAGTACTGAAGATGCGGGTAAAATTCAAGGCATTCAAGCACAACTAGAAGCGATACAAGCAAAACTCCAAACACAAGTTCTCCAAATGCAAGCCGCCGCGATGATTCAACAAGCAGAAGAAAAAGCGGCAGAAAGACGTGAAATGGAAGAATTTAAAGCACGATACAAAGCTTTGGCCCAAAAACTGCGTGGTCAATAAAGAGTAAAAAAGAGGGGCTTGAATATGAACAAGATCATCATAACAACATTGCTACTTTGCACAGGGCTGATCACGGCTGGTTGTGAAAAAACCTATAGCGTAGAAGAACTTAAAAAAAATAAAAAACTGATGGAAGAAGTATTAGTGAAATGTTTGACGTCAGGGGATTTGAATTCGAAAAATTGTAAAAATGCAGAGCAAGCTGAATTTGAAACCCGTAAAAATTGGAGAGGCTTTGGCTCGACAAATGACGATAAACAAGAATCTGAAAAGAAACAGGACAATAAATAATGAATAAAGTTCTCATAACAACATTGCTACTTTGCACAGGGCTCATCACAGCTGGATGTGAAAAAACCTATAGCGTAGCAGAATTTAAAAAAGATAAAAAATTATTTGAAGAATGGGCTGTGAGATGTGGATGGTCAGGAACTTCAAAAAATTGTGAAAATGTAAGAGTAGCCGATCACGAACTTGCGGCAGAACGCAGGAAAAAGGCTGAAGAAGAAAACCGTAAACGTAGAGAAGAATGGGAAAAAAAGCAAAAAGAAGAAGAAGCTAAAAGAAAAGCTGAACATGAAAAATGGAAAGCAGAACAAGAAGCAAAGCGACGCGCTGAAGAAGAACGAATTGAAAAATGGGAAGCTGAAGCTGAAAAACGGAGAATTAAAGAAGACGCTGAATGGCGAGCTAGAATTAAAGAGGATCAGAAAAGAATAGATAAGATCTGGAGCACGCCATGAAGAAAATCGTCATCACCACACTGCTACTTTGCACAGGGCTCATCACAGCTGGATGTGAAAAAACCCATAGCGTCGCAGAATTTAAAAAAGATGAAAAATTACGCTTAGAGTGGGATGCGAAATGTGGATTCGCAGGAACTTCAAAGAATTGTGAAAACATGCGGTTAGCATTTTTAGAACTTCAAAAAGAATATGAAGCAAAAGCAGCAGAAAGAAGTCGTAAAGCAGCAGAGGAGTATAGGAAAGGTATAGATGAACTTATAGCTGAACAAAAAGCTAAACATGAAAAATGGAAAGCTGAACAAAAAGCAAAAGAACAAGCCAAGAGAGAAGCAGAAGAGCGCGCTAAAGCTAAACAACAACAGGACAATAAATAATGAATAAAGTTCTCATAACAACATTGCTACTTGGCACTGGAATTATCGCTGCTGGTTGTGAAAAAACCTATAGCGTAGCAGAATTTAAAAAAGATAAAAATTTACGCTTAGAGTGGGATGCTAGATGTGGATTTGCAGGAACTTCAAAGAATTGTGAAAACATGCGGTTAGCATTTTTAGAACTTCAGAAAGAATATGAAGCAAAAGAAGCAGAAAGAAGTCGTAAAATTGCAGAAGAAAATCGCAAAAGATATGAAGAATTTATGGCGAAACAAAAAGCCAGACTTGAAAAAAGGGAGGCTGAGACTCAAAAAATACTCGAAAAACAAAGAGCGGAAACACGCGCTGAAGAAGAACGAAGAGCAAAAGAGCGCGCGGCAAAAGAACAACAAAATAACCATTAAAACATAATGAAGAGCGGAGCATCTAAATGGCAATAGTAACCAAAGGCATATTTTCTTATATCGACAATATGTTGATGGAGCCCCTTACAAAAACAATGGATAACATCTATTGCGCTTTAGCTGCTCAACTTAAAGAGCCTTACCAACTATACAATAGATTTATAGCAACATTATGTCCGTGCCCTAGATTTATCATCACTGGTTATAAAAACCGATAACACAAGCATAATTTAAAGATTGTGCTCAAAACTTGTAAAACTGAAAGGAAAAAGGGGAAATATTGATGAATAAAGTTCTCATAACAACATTGCTACTTGGCACTGGAATTATCGCTGCTGGCTGTGAAAAAACTTATAGCGTCGCTGAATTTAAAAAAGATGAAAAATTACGCCTAGAATGGGATGCTAAATGTGGATTCGCAGGAACTTCAAAAAATTGTGAAAACATGCGGTTAGCATTTTTAGAACTTCAGAAAGAATATGAAGCAAAAGCAGCAGAAAGAGAGCGTGAAGATGATGAAAAGTTTCAAAAAATGATTAGAGATTCCGAAGCTGAAATGAGAGCCAGAATTAAAAAAATGAGAGAAGAGAATCAAAAATTCCTTGCTGAACAAAAAGCAAAAGAGCGCGCGGCAGAAGAACAACAAAATAACCATTAAGACATAATGAAGAGCGGAGCATCTCAATGGCAATAGAAACCAACGGTGTATTTACTGACATAGATGATACTGTAATGGAATCCCTTGCAGAGGCAATGGATAGCACCATTACACATCGCTATTGCGCTTTAGCTGCTCAACTTAAAGAGTTTTGTACATTCTATAATATATTTATGGCAACATTATGTCCGTGCCCTAGATTTATCATCACTGGTTATAAAAACCGATAACACAAGCAGAATTTAAAGATTGTGCTCAAAACTTGTAAAACTGAAAGGAAAAAGGGGAAATATTGATGAATAAAGTTCTCATAACAACATTGCTACTTTGCACAGGGCTCATCACAGCTGGATGTGAAAAAACCTATAGCGTAGCAGAATTTAAAAAAGATAAAAATTTACGCTTAGAGTGGGATGCTAAATGTGGATTTGCAGGGACTTCAAAAAACTGTGAAAACATGCGGTTAGCATTTTTAGAACTTGAAAAAGAATATAAAGCACAAGCTGAAGAAAGAAGTCGTAAAGCAGCAGAGGAACGGAAAAAAAGTATGGATGAACTTTGGGCTGAACAAAAAGCTAGACAAGAAAAATGGGAAGCTGAATTTGAAGCAAAACAACGGGCTAAAGCCGAACGAGAAGCGAAAGAAAAAGCTGAACAGAAACAAGATAATAATTGAATTATAAATGATCATATTTGCAAACATTGAATAGAATGGACGTGCAATGGCATTTGAAAATATAACCGTATTTACTGATATGAATAGCTTTGTAACGAAGACTCTTGAAGAAATGATGAATAACACTATTAAGCATCTTTCGTCGGGGTTAAGTGCTCCGCTTAAAGCGTCTTGTACAATCTACGTTATATTTATGGGCTACAATATCATCTATGGGCGTTCTTCCACGCCCTTATGGGAGTTTATAGCGACAGCCTTCAAACTGGGTATCATAGTTGCTCTCGCTACAAACGCTGCTCTTTATAATGAATGGGTTAGGGATATATTTTTTAATGATCTGCCGAATGCCATTGCAAATGTCACACAAGGTGCAGCACACTCGGATCAAAATGTATGGGACAATATGTTAAGACAAGCGGGGGCACACGTTTTTGACGCATCAGAGAAGTATACAGGATGGACTGAAGCGGGTAAGTTTCTTGTCACATGGCTTGCTGGTTTTTTCTGTTTAGTAAATGCCGTGTTACTGGCTACAATTGGTTTTATCGTCTCGATGTTTGCTAAACTGGGTTTGTTTCTTGTCCTATCAATAGGACCACTGTTTATAAGCCTCTCTATGTTTTCAGCAACCAGAAAATTTACAGAAGCATGGTTGGGACAAGTTTTAAATTTCATCCTTTTGCAGGTATTAGTCGTGCTGCTTGGTGGTCTGTATATCCAATTTTCAATAAAAATTTTCTCAGAAACACTTGAAGATATAATGCTTTCCTTAGTTAACTTCTCGTCTGTTAGTATTTGTGGTTGTTACCTTTTCACCAAACTCCCTGATGTCGCATCAGCTTTAGCCTCTGGGGCTGTTTCTTTCACAAGTGCAATAACGGGAACGCAACGTGCTGGGAAAGAAGCTTTTCGCGCTGCTAAAGCAACAGCCAACACGATAGCAAAGGGCGTTAAAAAATTAGCATCACTATTAGCAAAGGCCTAAGTTCAAATGCGGAAATTTAAAAAAATTGGGATTATCTTACCATTTCTCTTTCTCAGTGGCTGTATGTCTTCACCAAACACACTGAAGTCACTCCCAAAGTGTGATGGATATTCTAAACGTCCACTCAACAGATCAATGTGGAATTGGGAAGGGAAAAAACCCACGCCCACGCCCATTATCATCAGTAACAACACCCCTTCACCCCTAAAAGAAGGGAAGCTGGAAATGCTTCTGGCACAAAAATTAACGGATGAAGAAATAAAATCCTACAAAAATTGCGGGCAAAAAGCATGAAAGAAAAAGATATAGAACAATACATTGCTGAAGCACGCTCGTTCGATCAAGATCGCATGCTCGCCTCACGCCGCACCACCCGCGTCTCGCTTGCCATTGCCGGCATCGCCGTTGCTGTTGCAATACTGTCTTCTCTCGCGGTCATCACCCTCACACCCCTTAAAACCGTGGAACCTTTTGTCATCCGTGTAGACAATTCAACCGGCATCACCGAAGTTGTGGAAGCCTTAAAAGAAGGTCCCACCAATGTCGACGAAGCAATCACACGCTACTTTGCTGCAAAATATGTCCGCTCCCGTGAAGGCTTCACCACAGAAGAAACACAACACAACTTCCAAACCGTCTCCCTCCTCTCTTCTTCTGAAGAACAGGAAAGATTTGCCAGCTGGTATGGAGCAAGAAATCCCCAAAGTCCTCAAATTCTCTATAAACACGCCGCTGTTACAATAACAATAAAATCAATCTCCTTTATCAATGACGATGTTGCCCAAGTGCGTTACTACAGAACCATTCACGACAACGACAACAACAAAGAATTCATCACCCACTGGGTTGCAACACTTACCTTTGAATACATCAATGCCCCTATCTCTGTCCAAAACCGTTTGATAAATCCTCTAGGGTTTATTGTTAGTGAATATAGAACCGATCCGGAAGTGGTCAACTGATCATGACAAAAAAAATTCTTTTTCTCATTCTTAACATCGCTATTACCCTTTCTTTAACGCCTAGCCATGCCAGTATTTTTCCCACCCGTGCGCCAAGCGATAGCCGCATTCGCTTTATCAACTATGATGCCTATAATGTCACAAAAATTATTGGCTCCATACGCTCATCGGTACAAATAGAATTTTCTCCCAATGAAGAAATTGCCCA
>NZ_JBHIQC010000049.1:0-3288 GCF_042196385.1 Bartonella sp. AP150HLJHH
CTGCTACCCCTAATCCCCATGGGGCATGCCCCACCGCCGTTGCAACGAACTTTTTCCCCCCCTTCTGTTTACGTTTTTTTAAAAACATCTGGTTTAATATCCCCTACCTAAATCCATAACTTTACCAATGGATTTATTTGCCTCAAAATGGACCGTATAGAAGCGTTTTTAATTTCAATGTGGTTTTTATCACAAAATCTTTAAATCGCTCTGTACGGTGCCTTTCTGTCAATTTAAACGCATATCTATTCTCAAAATCATCAGCAAACTTCACTACTTTGCTGTTTATCATTCAATGCCCTTTAAAACTTCTTCAAGTTCTTTTTGAAGCTTTTCTATGCGTTCTGATGGCATCGGTGCCTTTTTATTTGTTTCCTTTTCAGGCTTTTCAAGGCTCCTAAGAATGTGCTTTGCATGAAAGCGAATATTGCCTTCAAGCGTCTTACAATAACGATAAAAATCTGCTGTTGAGGGCATAAAGGTCGAATTTAAGCCCTCGGCTTTGCCTTTCAAAGCGTTCTTTGTTGCCGTTTGCAATACCCAGCTGCTTATGCCTTCAAGAGCGTAAAGATACGCAAGCGCTGTCGCTTTCTCATCTGATCCCATGGGGCTCTTAAGTCCATTTGAAAGGACAAGATACGTTGTTTGAATTTCTTCTTCAGTCGCTTTCTTTTCAAGCTTTTGCAACGCATCATGAACTAATGAAGTAATTCTCTCCGCTTCTGCAATCAATGGTTTTTGCCCTGTCTTCCAATGGAATGGTGGTTCGGTTGTCATCCTCGAATAGAAATTTGTACACACTATCTGAATTTTTGATATTGGACATGTGCTGTGCAACGCGATAACTCCATCCACGCTGCTGTACTGTTGTTTCAGTGCTTGACTTTCCATAGTTTTTTCCTTTCTGTAAATCTTCAATTGCCTTGCGTACCCAGTTGCGCCATGTTGCTTGCCAATCCGTTTTGCATGCGTCCTTACCTGCCTTGGCATTCCAATAATCTCTAAATTTTGCGATTTCGACTTTCACACGCTCTGAAGGCAAGCCTTCGTTGATTGCAAAATCGTAATCGGGTTCAAAATCCGCAGGCAATCGACAACCTCTATCGGCTTTAACCCGCTTGGCTTTTTTAGGAACGTTTTCTTGCTCGTGAATGGGGGAGGTTGGTTGTCTGATGATGTTGCGATTTGATTTGGTTCGCTTTCAATCGCATCAACCTCGATTGGCTCGTCAACCAAATCGATTGTTTCTAAATCTTCAAAATCAATTTCTTTTTTTAATAAAACGTTAGTTTTATTTTTTTTATATATGTTAATGTTATTGTTAATGGCATTGCGTTCGCATTGCGCAACACTATGCGCATCGTATGCGCTCTGCATGCAATCCGCATATGCGTTTCCTTTTATATGATTATTGTCATTTTTACCTTTTGTTTTATGCCATCTAGAATGAGCTGCTTTTGTTGCTGCTTCTGATTTCTCTTTGCTATCATTTAATTCTAATTCAACATCTGGGTTCCACAACCGACCATCTTCTAAACAAATGATATGTCCAGTTTCTAATAAAAGATCTAATGCCTTCTGAAATTTTTTTACTGAGCAGCCAGCCAATAAAGATAACACTTTAAAATTATTCGTAAGCGGCTCTCCTGTGCGAAGCATTTGAAAGCGCAACTTAACATATATGAAACCTTCAAAAGCTGGCAAATATGCAAGATCAAGTAGCCACTTGTCTGCAAAAAGCCTCGTCCATGGTAATTTACTGGACATACCCCAATTCCCTTTCTTTAACTAAATATAAAATTGCTAAAGCATCTGCTTCGTTATCATCTTTCGGATTGTGCCCTTTTGCACGCACCGCCTTAATCATCTCTTCTTTCGACGCATTCCCCTTGCCTGTCGTCGCTTTCTTAATCGTACTTACTGGTATACCCTCATACGGTATCTGATGCTGTTCACACCACGCCGTTAACGTTGCTAACAAACCACCGTAAACATGCGCTGCATCTGTACCTTTATGACGCCTCACCTCTTCAAAATACACCACGTCAATTTGACCTGCTGTCTGCTTTATTTCTGATAGCCATTGCTTAAAGCGCAAGTAACGCATTCCACCGCCTTCAAAACGGCGCGATTGAAAATTCACGGTACCACTGAACATGTCACCACTTGCACCACGTATCGCCCACCCTGTTTTGGTACCTAGATCAAAACAAAGAATTGTATTATTCATCACGTTTATGAAGCTCTAAAGCCATATTCCGCACTCCCAATAATAACGGAGTCGCTCCCATATTCTACGGTGCCAAGGTAGAGATGCCATATATCGTTGTGGTGTTAACATAGACAATTCATAAGTCTTATTAGAAACGAACTGAGAGTTTATATGTTCACCACCCCTTATTCTTGTACCACCAAAAACCGCCCCTCCACCACTGATCCAACAATTGCCTTCATGACTTAGGTTATCTTCACTTTCTACCCAGCCCCCTAAATCACCTTTTTTGACATCACCAAAGTCTCTCAATGCACGTATGCGGTAAAGAGTATGATCATCAACTTCAATTGTTTCATCAGTAAGTTCGTATTTTTTTTCGCTACCATCAACCGACGCAATACTACCAATAATATCTTGAGAAATACGTGCATTACCAAATGCATTGGCAAATTCATGAATTGCTGCTGTACCATATACATGCGCCTGATCAAAAACATGAGCATTTCCATAAACCTTAGCTCTGCCGTAAACATGCGCATGATCATAAATTTCTGCATCACCGTAAACGTGTGCATTATCGTAAACCTGAGCATTGTTACCAACACATGCATTTTCATTAACACATGCCTTACCATAAACCTTGGCATTGCCGTAAACTCGTGCATTGCTATAAACATGTGCCTCATCGTAAATCCAACAATTACCCTCATGAGATAAGTTGCCCTCATGCTCTATAAAACCACCTAGATCCCATTGCTCGACATCTCCAAAGTCTTTTAATGCACGAATACGGTGAAGAGTTTTGCCACAAAATTTGATTATTTCATCAGTAAATTCATACTTCTTTTTAAGTATCATATCTTCCACCCCTATCTCCTCACTTACCCTTCTTCTTACTCTTCTTATTCTTATGAAGCGGCGCTTTTACTGCTTCATCACGCTGTTTAAGCTCTTGTGTTAGTCTTTGAATTTTCTCGTCACGTTCTTTAATCTCTTGCTTCAGTTGTTTAATTTCCTCGTCGTCACATTCTTCCATCTTTTGTTTCAGTTCTTCAATTTCCGTATCACGTGAT
>NZ_JBHIQC010000049.1:3388-6276 GCF_042196385.1 Bartonella sp. AP150HLJHH
TGAACATCTGCTTTTAGTGCCTGTATCTTTTCACTTTTCCGTGTAAAATCTTCTCGATACGCATCTATCTTTTGTTTCAATTCTTTAATTTCCTCCTCACGTTCTTTAATCTCTTGCTTCAGTTCATCAATTTCCTCGTCGTCATGTTCTTCTATCTTTTGTTTCAATTCTTTAATTTCCGTATCACGTGATTGAACATCTGCTTTTAGTGCCTGTATCTTTTCACTTTTCCGTGTAAAATCTTCTCGATACGCATCTATCTTTTGTTTTAGTTCTTCAATCTCTTGCTTCAGTTGTTTAATTTCCTTGTCACGTTCTTCAAGATCCGCATCACATTCATCAATTGTCTGCTTGCTTTCCTTTAAATACCTAAACTCATTCTCTTTCATTTTTTTCTTAATATCTTGAACCTGCTCTTTAAGTGCTTTAACTTGATCGCGATAATGCAATGCAATACGAAACATCACTCCGCTTAAGAGCAAAACTGAAACCACTGCTATCCATAAAATCTCATTCGAACTCATCTTTATCTCCTTTAATTTTTATGAGGGCGGTCATCATGACCAATCTGTTGTGCTTCGCATTCCATTAAAAAAAGAATGCAACAAGCCGCATGTGCCAAGTGTGATAAATCACTCTCAGCATCCTTATGCTCTCCACCAAACCATGCTAATAAATGACGTAAAGCAGCACCGTGTAACCTGCTCCAGTGCATGCCATTACGCCAATTGTTTGCTCCGTACTTCTTTGCCCCAAACTCTAAAACTTTACCAATTTCAAGCAGTGCCAACGGCGGTATAAGCTCTACACGAGGCTTACCATCATCATTCTTATGCGCTTCATTTGCATTATGTGAACACATATAAACTCTGTCGCCACCATATTCTTCAGTGCCGCAAACATATGCATTTCCATAAATCTTGGCCTTACCATAAACCACGGCATGACCGAACACCTTAGCAGCATCACAAACCTTGGCATAACCACAAACCTTGGCGTTGCCATAAACCTTGGCGCTGCCATAAACATGGATATTATCGTAAACGTAAGCATTACCAAAAACCGCAGCTTCATCACAAACCTTGGCATTGCCAAATACATGCGCATTACCACAAACCTTGGCGTTGCCATAAATCGCAGCTGCTAAAAGAACATTGGCATTCTCATAAACACGGGCATTGTCATAAACATGAGAAAAACCAAGAACCTTGGCATTGCCAAAAACACGTGCATCACCATAAACCCATGCCCTATTCCCAACCCAACAATCGCCCTCATGAGAGAGGTTGCCTTCACTCTCTACAAAACCACCAACATCACCTGCTTTAACTTTTCCAAAGCTTCTCAATGCACGAATGCGGTGAAGTGTTCTGCCATCAAACTCAATTGTTTCATCAGTAAGTTCGTATTTCTTTTCTACAGCCATCATCACCTCCTTAAGGCTGCAAAGTCTCACGCGCGCTATCAACGCCGGAACTTTTTGCAATTGAAGGAAAATTCTCTTGATACCAATCGCTAGGGCTTATGTAATTATCGGTAACTTCTGCTATCTTTTTTATTATCTTAGGATGCGGAAATCGCTTCTTATTTACATAGCGTGCTACAGATGCTTGCGTAACACCTACCAAAATCGCAAACTCGGCATAAGTAATATTATTCTTTGATAAATACAGTTTTAGTTTAGACATTCCTTTTTATACCATATCGGTATTATTAAAACAAGGAAATTTTACCATATTGGCATTTGAAAGGATTTTTTTTTTAATTAGGATAAGAATCATGAATAATTTGAAATTTTTCAGACAAAAAGTCGGTTTAACTCCAAAAGAATTAGCCGAATTGGTGGGAACTAGTCAGCCACAAATTTTTCGTTTAGAAAATGGGCAACGAAAATTAACAAAAGAGTGGGCTATACGTTTGGCACCACACTTAAAAATTACTCCCAAACAATTGTTGTTTTCAGGAAATAAGCCTAATAGCTTAGATGAACAAATTGAAGATATGTTAGAGCATCTAAGCTACGATAATAAGGTTAAACTTCTGGATCTCCTTTCTTCATTTTATCAAGATAAAAAAGAATAAACTCTCTTTTTTCATCTTCTGTCAATTTATTCCATAGTTCCAATATTTGCGTATTAATTGACCATTTTTCATCCATTTGTTCTACTCATAAAAAATAAAAAATAAAAAATAACCATTTTGGTATTGACTTTAAATTACCATTTTGGTATCAAGATATCCCATATCTTAGAAAATAACTTTTGCCAATAGGCAGTATGGAGGCATTTGTGAATAAACCAGTGTTTATAAATTCTGATGAAATTCTCTTAGTCATCTGCGAAAATGAAGAGCAAAATCTCGCTAAATCTGGTCCTTTCTTAGAAGAAAGTGACATGATCAAATTTATCGACCAAGCCGATAATGCTGTCCAAATTTTGCGTATTGAACCAACGACTAATCGTTGCGAAGATATCTCTGAAGATATTGCCGAATTCTATCTTAAAGAATGTGAAGAGCAGTGTTTCAACGGAAACATTCCTCACGATTTTATTCTACACAGCACAGCATACGGTTTTTTTTTAGATGATATAAAACAGCGCGAATATGATGATGCAATGTATGGTTCTTACGAAAAACAACACCGTTTGCGTCCTTGTGATGTGCTTTAAAAGCTAAAGGCGTTTTTAAAAGACGCCACCTTTTCAAAAAATTCACCACACAATGCAATGCCGTTCTTTTGCAAGAACGACAAAGGCAGAATCTAACTTAAAGGAGTAAAATCATGGAAAAGAAGTACGAACTTACTGATGGGAAAGCTGAGTTTAAAGGGGTAACTCTTCACCGTATCCGCGCTTTAAGAGACTTTGGAGTTATTAAAAAAGGTAATT
>NZ_JBHIQC010000050.1:0-5956 GCF_042196385.1 Bartonella sp. AP150HLJHH
ACGGTGGGCAATCGGTGTTGTCATCGCAGGTTCTGCAACCCAGCTTGTTACTCTGCTATTTAAAACAACGTAATAATGGCGTTAATTATAAATTATAAAACACAATATGTTTATTTATATAAAATATTATCTAGATTTTAATAAGAGTGAAATATGCAAAAGTTAATTAGTGTTCAATCAAAAAGTAACAACAAAATCATCGCAATTTCTGCTGCTATGACTGCATTCTTTATGAATAGTTCTTCTCATGCACAAGCCGCAAAAACTTTAACAAATGCAAAAAATGCTCTAACAGAGTTACAGACAGACTTAAAAGTAATTCTCCCTATCGCTGCTGCCGTTATACTTCTATGTTTAGCAATTGGTTATGCGGGACGCTACATCGGAAAAGACACATTTGTACGTTGGGCAGTAGGTGTTGTCATCGCAGGTTCTGCAACCCAACTTGTTACTCTGCTATTTAAAACAACGTGATAATGACATCAATTATAAATACAATATGTTTATTTATATAAAAATATTATCTATATTAATAAGAGTGAAATATGCAAAATTTAATTAGTATTCAATCGAAAAGTAACAACAAAATCATCGCAATTTCTGCTGCTATGGCTGTGTTCTTTATGAATAGTTCTGCTCATGCACAAGCCAAAGCGAGTGTTTTAACAAATGCAGAGAAGGCTCTAGAAGATTTACAGGGCGATATTCAAAAGATTATACCTATTGCTGCTGCTATTATACTATTATGCTTAGCAATTGGTTATGCGGGACGCTACATCGGAAAAGATACTTTTGTGCGGTGGGCAATTGGTGTTGTCATCGCAGGTTCTGCAGCCCAGCTTGTTACTCTGCTATTTAAAACAACGTAATAAGGGCATTAATTATAAATTATAAAACACAATATGTTTATTTATATAAAAATATTATCTAGATTTTAATAAGAGTGAAATATGAAAAAATTAACTAGTATTCAATCAAAAAGTAACAACAAAATCACCGCAATTTCTGCAGTTATGACTGCGTTCTTTATGAATAGTTCTGCTCATGCACAAGCCAAAGCGAGTGTTTTAAAAAATGCAGAAGGCGCTTTAGAAGGTTTACAGACAGACTTAAAAGTGATTATCCCTATCGCTGCTGCCGTTATACTGTTGTGCTTAGCAATTGGTTATGCGGGACGCTACATCGGAAAAGATACTTTTGTACGGTGGGCAATCGGTGTTGTCATCGCAGGTTCTGCAACCCAACTTGTTACTCTGCTATTTAAGGCATAATGGCGTTAATTATAAATAATACAACACAATACGCTTATACAATAGACAATCAGTGTTATCGTACCCTCTACAACAAAACTTACTGCAATATTATTGAAAGGTAATTCATGAATCATGTATAATACGTAATGTTTTTAATACCCATCGATTATAGGTGTGTACCAGTAATAATGTAGCCATACTGAAAAAAGGAATATTATTTATAGCGACTTTAATTAAAAGGGGATAAAGAATATGAAACAATCAAATACGTTTCAAGCGAAGACGTGCAACAGGATTAATGTTATTATCATCACTTCAATGATGTTATTAATAACGCAATCTGCATATGCTCAGACGGAAACAGAGAGCTTGGATGCCTTCATAGGAATGCAATATGGATTAAGTGTACTTATTCCTATCGTTGCCCTCATTATTCTTTTATTACTTTTGCTTATTTATATATTTCGCATCATCGCAAGAGCTACATTTATACGATGGGCCTTCAGCGTCATTATTGCTGGTGCAGCCTTTTATATTAGCCACATATTATTTTACCTCTACTGACAAGAGCACCCCATGAAATCACAAGAGCAAAAAGAATTCCCCCTATTCAAAGGAGCAACACGTGTTCCAACGATATGGGGTGTCCCCATGATGCCATTTATCGTTATGGTTATGGGGGTCGCTGTTATTGCCATGACAGTAAGTATCTTTTTGTGGATTATGGCACCTCCATTATGGTTCATTATGGTGCAAATTACTAAAAACGATGATAAGGCGTTTCGTATCTGGTGGTTATGGATCGATACTAAATTTCGCAATCGCAACAAAGGTTTTTGGGGCGCATCAAGTTATAGTCCCTCTGATTATAGTAAAAGGAGATAAACATGACAGCTGTTGAAAGCAGCAAACGCCTTGCATCAGAAGCACCTGTAAGCCTGTTTCTACCTTATTCACATCATATTACAGATACGATTATTTCTACTAAAAATGCGGAATATTTGTCAGTTTGGAAGATTGACGGGCGTTCACATCAAAGCGCTTCAGAAGAAGATATTTTTCAATGGATAAAAGAGCTTAATAATACTCTACGGGGTATTGCATCAGCCAATTTATCATTTTGGACACATATTGTGCGCCGCCGTGTTTATGAATATCCTGATTCAACATTTGATCAAATGTTTTGCTATCAACTTGATGAAAAATATCGGCAAAGCTTTACTGGTTATAATTTGATGGTCAATGATTTATATCTGACGATCATTTTTCAACCGATAGCGGATAAAATTATGTCGTTCTTTTCTCAACATGAACGTGAAACGCTTGATCAAAAAAAGATGCGACAAGACTCGTGTATCAAAGAACTCAATGACATCAATCGTACTTTAGGCCAATCTTTAAACCGTTACGGTGCAGAACTTCTTGGTGCTTATGAAAAAAATGGGCATGCTTATTCTTCTGCACTTGAATTCCTTGGAATGCTTGTCAATGGTGAATATCGCCCTATGCCAATTTGCCATAACCGTTTTGCTGACTATATGTCTGTCAATCGACCTTTTTTCTCAAAATGGGGCGCTCTTGGTGAACTGCGAACAACCAGTGGAATGCGTCGATTTGGAATGCTTGAAATTAAAGAATATGATGCAACAACCAAACCAGGACAATTGAATGTTTTGTTGGAAAGTGACTTCGAGTTCGTATTGACGCAGAGCTTTTCAGTTCTCTCCCGACATGCTGCTAAAGATTATTTACAACGGCATCAGCGTAATCTTATTGATGCACGAGATGTGGCAACGAGCCAAATTGAACAAATTGACGAAGCATTAAACCAGCTTATCAGTGGGCATTTTGTCATGGGAGAACATCACTGCACATTGACGATCTATGGTGATACAATTCAACAAGTTCGCGACCATATGGCCAAAGCAAGTGCAGCATTACTAGACGTTGCGGTACTGCCCAAACCTGTAGACTTAGCAATAGAGGCTGGCTATTGGGCACAACTTCCTGGCAATTGGAAATGGAGACCGCGTCCTGCTCCGATTACATCATTGAACTTTTTATCATTTTCATCTTTTCATAATTTTATGTCAGGAAAACCCACTGGTAACCCATGGGGTCCAGCCGTCACAATTCTTAAAACAACCAGTAAAACACCGCTTTATTTCAACTTTCATGCCTCCAAACTTGAAGAGGACTCGACAGATAAACGTTTACTTGGTAATACCGCGCTTATCGGACAATCTGGTTCGGGTAAAACCGTGTTACTCGGCTTTTTGTTAGCACAAGCACAAAAATTTAAGCCGACAACTGTTGTTTTTGATAAAGATCGTGGCATGGAAATTGCCATTCGGGCGATGGGTGGAAAATATTTAACATTCAAGCCAGGCAGAAAAAGTGGTTTCAATCCTTTCCAACTCCCACCAACACAAGAAAATCTGATTTTTTTGAAACAATTTGTTAAAAAATTGGCAGAAGCTGGTGGTGAGGTCACGCATCACGACGAAGAAGAAATTAACAAAGCAGTTATGTCTGTTATGAGTGCTAATATTGACCGATCACTCCGTCGTTTGTCCTTTCTAGTACAATTTCTACCAAATCCACGTTTAAGTGATTATAATGCTCACCCATCTGTTCATGCTCGCTTACTAAAATGGTGTGAAGGTGGTGATTATGGGTGGTTGTTTGATAATCCCCATGATGCTCTTGATCTCTCAACACATCAAATTTACGGCTTTGATATCACGGAATTCTTAGATAATTTTGAAACTCGCACTCCAGTGATGATGTATTTGCTTTACCGCACAGAAGGCATGATTAGCGGACAGCGATTTATGTATATCTTTGACGAGTTTTGGAAGCCTTTGCAAGATCCGTACTTTGAAGATTTAGCGAAAAATAAACAAAAGACTATCCGTAAACAAAATGGTATTTTTGTTTATGCAACACAAGAGCCTAGCGATGCCTTGGAAAGTAATATTGCCAAAACACTCATTCAACAGTGTGCAACTTACATTTTTCTAGCCAATCCCAAAGCAAATTATGAAGATTATACAAAAGGCTTTAAACTAACAGATGCCGAATTTGAACTCGTTAAAGGACTTGGTGAGTTTAGTCGCCAATTCCTCATTAAGCAGGGTGATCAATCTGCGCTTGCAGAACTGAATCTTGGTAAATTCCACCTGACACGCGATGGAAAAACCATCGAACACGACTTTAGTGACGAGCTCTTGGTGTTATCAGGTACACCTGATAACGCAGAGTTAGCCGAAAGCATTATCGCAGAAGTTGGTGATGATCCAGCAATATGGTTGCCAATTTTCTTACAGCACGCAAAAAATGACAGGAGGGAAACATGAAAAAAAAGGTCATTTCAATAGTAGTTGTAATAACTTTAGGGATTTCAAACCCAGCGATGGCTTGGGTTTGGGGCGCTGGGGCGGCGGATTTGGGAGCATCAATTCCAACGACGTGGCCCAATTTTTTTGGGAAATCATCTTCAAATAGATCAAAGTCTAAAAAAACTCCACAGCAAAAGAAAGCGCCATCTGATGCCCAACTTCTCGATATGCTAAAAAAACACCTTGAGGAAGTAAAAAAGATACACGAGTCTATAACGGGAAGCCAAAAATTCGATACTAAAAAACTTAAAAATGTACAAACAGATCACAGTAGCTTTTTTCTCAAAAATCCAGAGAATCTCTACAATAGAAATAAACCTTCTGCTCTATCTACATCACTTGAAAATATTTTAAAAGAAGAAGAAATTCCTGTTACTATCCATGAATCTAGCAGTTTTATCAACAAGCGCATCCAATATGCAGCCATCACTGATAAAGCCGTAAGTTTAAAAACTTTTCAAGAAGCAAACAATCGTTTTCAGCAAATTGAAGAACTATTAAAAGAAATCACGACAACAAAAGATCTAAAAAGTATTGCCGAGTTACAAGCACATATAATTGGAATGCTTGCTATGCTACAAAATGAAACAGCAAAACTACAAATGGTTACACATTTACGCAATGCTGAACATACACTTATCAAACAACAGAAAGATAAGCATAACATAAAAATTTTGAATAGTAAAAACACGAAAATGCCTACCATAAGATTTATTAGGTAAAGCTTTTATAATAACATTTTGTATATTATTTCCCTGTATGCTCGTAAAAAGAAAAAGTTAATGCGTAATACTCAATTCTCTCTCATAGATCAAAAAGGTCTACGAAGTTTCATTTTATCCTTAAAAAGTTCAACGAAAAATGCTTAAAAATCATATAAAAAGTTGAAAATTCGTTAAAGAGGAATTCCATGAACTTTACAGTGTTCACGCAACTTTTCAATAAAATTGATCAGATAACAAAAACATATGTCACGGATATTTCCTCAAAAACAATAGCTACAATTACACCCTTTGTTTCAATCGGTATCACAATCGCTTTCATCATCTATGGATGGCTCATCATTCGTGGCGCTATAGATATGCCTCTCTCCGGATTTGTAAATCGTTTCCTAAGGATAAGTATTATTACTTCAATAGCTCTTACCACAGGACTTTATCAGAGTGAAATTGCCAATTTGATCACACAAATGCCCTATGAGTTATCAAAAGCGCTTATAACAAATCCACTCAATGATACACAATTAATGAATTTACTGGACAAAGCAGCAACCAAAGGATTTCAATATGCAGGACGTCTTTT
>NZ_JBHIQC010000051.1:0-5691 GCF_042196385.1 Bartonella sp. AP150HLJHH
TCCTCATCGCTTGCGTATATTACAGCAGCATGGTTGCGTGAGAATAAAGATGACAATCAAACGTTAATTAATCAACGTCATCCATTTACCACGGACTTATCGGGCAATGCAGGTAAGTTAGGATTAGGTTTAAGCAGTTTTGTGAGTGAGAAGTTAAAGTTATATGGTGAGGCCCATTATGTTAAAGGACATAAAACAAAACAGTCCTTTCAGGGTATTTTAGGTGTACGCTATAGTTTCTAACGATATGGTTATTTTTTAGTTATCTTTAAATGTATGATTAGTTTTTTTAAGTTTTTAATGCAGCATCAGAGAACAATTTTTCAGAGCACGCAGCTTCGTTGTTCATGATAAACTGTATACCCTTATATACTTGATTATGCATTACTTTTTTTTGATAAGAAAATTCTGAGGAAATGCTAAAGAAGCACTATAAAAACGCCCTTATATTCTTGATCAAAAAAGTATTAAAAAAACTGTAAAGAACGGTTTTTTATGAAATAAGGAGGATTTTTAAGAAGGATTGTTGCAATATAAGGTTGAAAATATGTTTTGTAGAGCTAATTACGTTCAGTGTCTATGCAGGCGTGAAGGGGGGAGGATATGGCTCTACAATATAAATGGAAACGACATTGTTGGATACTCATGTTGAGCAGCTGTTTTGTGCAAGCTGCTGCTGCAAATGAGGGAAGAGCAGCACTTTTTTGTCAATCTTCAAGTTATGAAAATGATAAGGTATTTCACGATCAATACAATGAGGATATGAAAACAGGCAGATGCATACTTGGAGCCTCTCATGATGTCATGATAAGAACGCGCAATGAATTAGACTTTTTGAAAAAGCCTAGCGATTTTATCATGGATAAGGGTGCTAGAGTGTTTGCGAGTCAACAGGAGCTTGACAGCAGTCATCGTGACAATGCTGGATATAATGCACAAGAACAAAATACTGCGTTTCTTAAAAAGCCTGAACTTATTTCCATTAAAGATGGGGCAATATTAGAAAATTATATCCTTGATAATGAAGGTAAAGCATACATTTCAAATGATGGTGAGATTGATAGTCCAGGGCGATCCATTAATAACACTGTAAGGAATGGTGCAGAGCTTTATGTGTATGCAGGAGGACTCAGTGAGAATAGTAAAATTGAACATGGTGGAATTGAAAATGTTCAGGCTTTAAAGGGAAAACAAGGTTTTTCGAAAAATGCTGTTGTTAAAGAAGGCGGGCACCAAAGTGTTGGAAATGGAGGGAAAGTAGAGGGGACTAAAATTTATGGCGGTGAGCAGCTTGTTTTCGGCGAGGGGGATATTGGAGGAGAGATTAAAGGCAGTAGTGCTTCTCATACTATCATTTATGGTCAAGATGAAACACTAGGCCAACAAAAAGTATATGATGGCGGAAAAGTTTGGAATACAAAAGTTATGCAAGGGGGTGTCCAAGAGGTTGGACAAAAGTCTCAAAGTGCAAAAAATGGTGGTTTTGCATTTGACACAGAAGTTTTTGGTGGTGGTAAACAACGTATCTTAAAAGGCGGTCAGGCTATTGGAGTCACTTTAAATGAGAGTGCTATTCAGGAAATATATACTGATGGATCTGTAAAAAATCTAACAATGAATGATCAAACAAAATCATGGGTGTATGCTGGAGCAACATTAGAAGGCAAGACACAGGTAAACCATTCTGGGCAGATCCATCTTTATGCTGGAAATGATCAACAACGCACCACAGTAGAAGATATTATTTTAAATGGAAAAGATACAAAACTATACTCTATTACTGATGAGTTTGATGGAAAAAGTTCTTTGATACAAAAATTAAGTGGTGAAGGGAGTGTTATTTTTTCGTTTACAGGTTCTGATCCATATTATTCTCAGCTTCATGTGAATAATCTTTCAGGAAATTTACATTTCGCGTTCAATACTACGATTGCCCATAACCGTGGTGATTATCTCTTGGTTGAGAAAGGCGCTGGGAAACATACAATAAGTGTTGCTGATTCTGGAGTTGAAATCACGGATCCTTTTTCAAATAAGCGTGATTTAATTACGGATCAAAGTGGTGGAGCGCATTTTACGCTGACAGATCTTAAGGGTGAAAAAATTAACGCCATTGATGGTGGAACTTATATGTATGATTTGAAAGAAAGAAAGGATGAAAATGGAAAAGTTTGGTTTTTATCGGCAGACCGCCTCAATGGACCAGAACCTTCTATACCAGATCCGACAAATCCTTTTTTTCCTGGAGAAACATCAACAACCCCCTCTACAGATGCAGTGTTAACGTTGTCCGTAGTTCCTGGGCTTATTTTTAATAATGAGTTGCAAATTATACGGAATGGTAGAAAAATTTGGGACAGAAATAAGAAGGATATCGAACTATGGACTTATGGGATTAAGAGCAGAGAACGTGTTGCGACAGGCCATACACACTTTAAGCTTGGGCAGACAGGTTTAGTCTTTGGTGCTGATCAGTTGAGTGAATTAAGGCATGGAGAGTTGTATGTTGGTGGTTTCGGGAGTTATGATCAAGTACGTATTTCTCATGCACGAGGTGGTGATAGTGATCTGAGCTCTTATAGCATTGGAACTTACGCAACTTATTTTGATCATCGTGGATGGTATATGGATGGTGTTTTGAAATATAATTATTACCAGGATGATTTGAAAGCCATCTCAACGAATGGTTTAGCCATTCAAAGTCATTACAATCAGTGGGCGATAGGTGGATCATTTGAGATTGGCTGTTATTTTGAACCGGCACAGAATACTTGGATGCAGCCTTATATCAAGCTAACAGGTTTGCAGGTTGAAGGTAAAAGAATAAAACTTTCCAATGGAATGATAGGTGATCTAAGCCCGTTAACTTCATTCCGCAGTGAAGTTGGATTGACTGCAGGACATGAATTTTTTGTGAGTTCAGAAACTTCATTAACAGCTTACATTATGGCAGCTTGGTTGCGTGAGAATATAAATAATAATTATACGACAATTAATAACCAGTATAAATTTATTACAGATTTATCAGGCAGTGCGGGTAAATTGGGAATTGGTTTAAACGGTTCGGTCAATGATAAACTAACACTTTATGCGGAAGCACATTATCTAAAAGGACATAAGATTAAGAATGCTCTTCAAGGTATTTTAGGATTACGCTATAGTTTCTAAATATGTGTGCATGGCTGATTAACTTTACAAATGTAATTGTTTTGCAAACTTAAACAGATAACGTTCGGCTATGTCTTCTCGAGAGTTTAAGGACTTTCTCAAATAGTAGAAATGTCTTTATACTCTCTCTTTTAAAGGCAACATACTGAATTTATAATAATAATTCATTTTTATGCATGTTGAATGAGAGTCGCGAAAATCATAGGATTCTCTCATTCCAAATCTGTTTATGTTGAATCAATCAAAACCATTTTCTTGCACGTCACAAGCAGGCAAGCCTGCGTGGATAAAAATTGTACAAGAAAGAACTAAAAATACCTCTTATTAAACTGCCTCAAGTACCAAAGGGTGTCGCGTTGCAACATTTTAGGGCTGGAAAAGTGTGTGATGGTACCGGTTTGCTTACGCCATAAGCGTATGGGGGTTCAATGGCTTTACCGGTATACCATTCATGGATGACGTCGCGAAATGGGCTTGGGTGCGTTGAGAGATATCTCTTTAAAACAAGTGTGTGAATGTACAACCCAATGGCGTTTTGTTTTACGTGAAGAGGGGCCCCATTAAAGGGCACGAGCATTTTTTTCATCTATAATTCCAGATATGCAAATTATTCCTTGAATTTAAGTAAACATTTTGAATTTTATTCAATTTTTCTGCCTTAAGTTAGAGTTTTTTAGTGGCTCATAGATAAACAACTTAAAGTTGCTTAAATTAAAAAAATACACTAAAAAATTGTATTTAGACATAAATAAAACACATTATGATACAATCTAAAACGAGCTACCTATGTAGCCGCGGGGTATTTTTCTAAATAATTGAGAGTGGAGTGTGGATAATGCGGTATAGATACAAATTAAGTTTTTCAGTATTGATGATCAGTAGTTGTCTTGTGCAATCTGCAAGTGCAGTTGAGAGTAGGAATAGAGTGCTAACAAGAGCAACACATGTGGTAAATAGAGAAGAGGAAGAAAAAAAAATAGCACTGATGTCTAATTTTTTTCGCAATAATACTATTCTCAAAGATGGTGATGTAGAGCTTGTTGATAATGGAAAATCCTCCGTAGGATCTAATATTAAAAAAGGTGGGATGCAGATAGTTGTACGCGGAGGAACTGCAATTAATGCTGAAGTTAGAGGTGGTAAGCAGTTTATTCATGAAGAGCCCAATATTGATCTTACACGCGTGTTGAGACGGAGTAGTGCATATAATTCCACAGTTACTGGTGTAGATGGAGCAATAGGGCAGCAGAATGTGTATGATGGGGGAGGTGCTTGGTATGCGAAAGTGGGAAATGATGGAGAACAAAATATTTATGCGGGGCAAAGAAAGGAAGGGGGGAGAGCAATGTTTACAGAAGTTTCTGGGAATGGGAGACAGCATGTCTTAGCACTAGGGGAGTCTGTGAAAACTACTTTGAAGGATCAAGCTATTCAAGTTGTATATCCTATGGGATTTGTAGATACTTTAACAATTACCGATTTTGCTAAATCGTGGTTCCATGTTGGTGTACAAGAAGTCGTTGGAGAAGTAAGGATCAATGGTGGCGGAGAACTTTATTTATTCGCTGGCGATAGGACAAATCATATAACTAAGAAAAAAATTCCTATAGAAGAGAGCGTGGATGAGATAATATTTGAGGTTGGTGAACGGAAGATAGGAGAAAAACCACAGATTAAAATTAAAGATTTAGGGGGGCAGGGTGGGACTGTTATTTTTTCTTCTATTCCGTATGATCCACGTCATATTTCACTTTATGTTGAGAGACTTTCAGGGGATTTACATTTTCGATTCAATATTAGCGCTACGTGGGATGCGAGTGATTATTTGTTGATTGGTGAGGGCTCAGGGAATCACAAAATAAATATTGCAGATTCTGGACGTGAAATTACAGGTCCTCTCTCACAAAGGAATAGTTTGGTTACTGAGCTTCCGTTAATTACCGATAGAAGCCACAATGGCGGAGCTAATTTTACTCTGGCAGATCTTTTGGGCAAGGACATTACAGCTGTTGATGGTGGAACCTATCAGTATCGCTTAGTGAAGAGAGGAAGATGTGCTGATTCTAGTGGTAGTGCTACAATTTGGTATTTAAGTAGAGCTTCTGGAGATACGGAAGGTTCTAATTCTGAAGTAGAGTGTGTGAATAAGAAAGCGAAGATTCCTCTTGCATTGTCTGCTGATACGGGTATACAGTCTGATCAAGGGGCTTCTTCTGAAGGAAAAAATACCGGTCCTCGTCCACTTACTAAAAAACAGCCATCTAAACCACGACCTCCACGTCATTTAAGAGGGGCACAGAATGTCTCTAGTGTTTCTGTATCTCCCTCTCAAGAAAATCAGACTCTTGTAGCGTTTCCTCTATCAGGTCTTCATCCTTTTTCTGATGAAAAACAACAAACTGCTGTTTCAACCTCTTCTCAATCTTTAGCCGATCAAATGACTTTGCGTCCAGTTCATAAAGAACAACCTTTGCCACAATTTAGTGAGAAACTTTCAGTTTCTCACTTTTTGACCACTCCCTC
>NZ_JBHIQC010000052.1:0-5610 GCF_042196385.1 Bartonella sp. AP150HLJHH
ATGTTGTGCCGGTTGGCGATATTGCTCTGCTGCTGAAGAGTCATTTCGAGTTTCTGGCTGAAATACGGCTCTCGGTACTGTTTGGTGTGCCCAGCACCATCGTTCAGTTCGTTGAAGCCATGCTCAGCCTTGGGGTTCCACTGGCAATTAAAAAAGTGGTCTTTACTGGTGAATCGATGCTGAGCGTGCATGAAAACTATCTGCGCGAGATGCTGGGCGCCGATCTGCGGATAATTGGTTTATATGGTTTGTCGGAGTGCGGTTTCATTGGTATGTCCGCCGAAGGGCGGCTTAATCGGTACCTGCTCTTCAGCGATGATTTCTTCTTTGAATATGAAGATAAGAGAGGACTGCTAGTGACATCGCTGGATCCCGATGCCTCGCGCAAACTTATCAGATACTCCGTGGGCGATATGGGCACATTATCCGTTGAAAATGGTGACCTCTATTTTGAAGGTATTAAACGCAATGCTGTTGATTTTAATTTCATGGGAAATTTGATTAGCCATGAAAAAATATTCAAAATTATTAATCGAAGGTTGCCCGATGTGATTGTTCAAATTGTATTGTCTTTATCCGCGGATAGACAAAAGATTATGGATATTAAAATCTGCCGCGAAGTATTTCACAACCTTGATTTGTCCGAACTAACTGAGGAAATCTATCATTTGCCGGATATTTATGAAGCCTATATGAAAAAGCGCGGGCGTATTAATCTCACCCTCGTCGAATATAGCGATTTGCTTTTCTCATCCAGAGGGAAATGCCTGCTAGTTTATGACGCAAGGGAGTCCTGTAATGCAACTTGATAATTTGTGTAATGAAATTGTATCAGGGAATTCGCTTACGATAAATGTCAACATCAGGTTTTATAGCGTGTCACCGGAGCAGCAGGAGTAAATCATGTCAGATGATGTTATTGATAATTATGGTTTAGATAATAACGCATTGTTTATTCGTGGATGTAATTTGATTGATATTGCCGATGAAAACCGCTATTTGCAGAACGCATGGTTTGTACTGACCGGCAACCTTCTTAATGAAGAACAGATGGATCGGCTGATTCAGAATGCTAACGCCGAACTGCAAAAGACGAACCCTACAGCCAAACTGCAGGCGATGCATCAACTGATCAATGTATTGCCATCTTTGAGTTTAACGCAGCGATTTATGATGTTATTATCGCAAGTTGAGGTTTCGGCGGCTCAGGGTAAGGTCATGGCTCCCGTAAGCGACGGTGGTTGTCTTAAAATTATCTTGCTGATGCCGTGGATTATTGCATTGGCGTGCTCTTCCCAACAGTTTTCCGATTTGCCGGCGATCGAAAATTGCAATACCTTGGAGCTTGCTTTTTGGTTAGTATTAACTAGCAAGGAAGCTTCTTCCGACTGGGATATTAATGTGCTTTGCGGGTGCATGTCTCTACTGCTGGGCGGGTTTGGTACTGTGACACCCACAACCACCATGGTAAGATTTATTATCAGTACCAAGAGCGACGTCATTTCTGCACTAATCGGTGGGTTTAGTGCCATTGGCTCCGTGCATATGGGAGCCTGCAAATATGCTATCATGCGACTTTCTGGTGTCCTCCATGAGATTGAAGCCGAGAATCTTAAGGCGGCGGTAACGCATTATTGCAAAGACAAACCTTGGCCAAGGTTTGGTCATCCGATTATGCAATGGGATGTCCGAGTTGATTTCTTTTTTTCACGCTTTCAGGTGCCTATGTGCCCCTTCAGTTCGCTTGTGCGATCTATTTCGGACAATACAGGACTGCAACCCAATGTCGATTTTCTAATTGCAAGCATCATGAGCAAACATCGGGCTTCTCCTGAGCTGGGATTGTTGGCTTTTTTCGTTTGTCGTATGCCTATACTTCTCGCGCACTATCAAGCGCGGTTTAGCGCTCATTCCTTCGGTTTATCATCAAAGGATTTAAGAAAAAAATATAAAAAGGTCCCCAAATTATGGCTATAAAGCATCGCACCGAGCCAAATTTCTTGGGTATATGTCAGAGTATCACCTTAACCACACCGATGCGTGCTTGCGGGCAAATCAATATTTCTCACTGGAATTTAGCCCATAACTATTTGAAACAGGGCTTGTTACTCGAAGCCTTGCATCAGTTTTCAGTTCGATTCGCCACCGTGGTGGCTAAAAACTCGGATCTCACTTATCGCTATCTCCCTGTTATGGTTGAACAGTTTTTCTCTACCACCCATTTTGATAGCGATCGGTTATGCGTTGAAGGACATATTGAACGCATTAATGAGGCCTACCGTATTCACTGTAAGGTTAGCACATATGACAATGGAAAGGCCGTTATTGCGCAGGCAATCATCATGGTCAGTAAGGTCTGCTTCTTTAGCTCGTGTTCTGAGAAAGCCGCTCTTCCATTACTAGGCGATTTATGTAAGATTTCCTCCGTAACCGGAGATTCTTGTACTTTTTCCTTTAATGCGCATCACCCGCTTTTTGAGGAACATTTCCCCTCCCGCGCCGTATGTCTTGGTTCACTATTGATTGAGATGGTTCTGGCTTTAGCCACGCAGGGTAGGACGAAAAATATCGCATCTGTTGCGCTGAAAAAAGTAAAGTTCATTGAAGCAGTTTATCCGGGAGATACCTATCGGTTGACCATTAAACAGGATACAGAGTATGAACTGGGTGGTGTTTTTTATATTCATACGGAAACTAAAAAACGAAGCACTTGCGGTAAGTTTTCTATCAAATATAAAAAGGAGGATGCGCCATGTTTAACATAATAATCTCTTTTATTCCGTGGAGTATTTACTCCTGGGTTATCAATGGAAACTTTTTAACTCTGGTCGAACGCTCTCTCATCTTAACTGTGATTTTATTGTTCATTATTGCTGTGAATATTAAAATTGTCCGGCAGGGAGAACCCGTGATGATTACTAACATTCTGACAGTTATTGTCCTGTTTGTTAATTATTTCGCTGGATGGTCTACACTTTTACTGAACTACCCCACAGTTTTTTGCTATCTGTCACTTGCTCTGGTTTCATTGATTAGCTTGCTGGTAAAGAAACCCTTTACAATTTTTTATGCCAGTGCTGGTGTTTCTGAAGAAAAACGCAAACATATCCTATTTTATCTCATCAATAAATATATTACATGGATTTGGGTAATCATCTTTTTTGCCAATGGTCTTCTAGTGGCTTTTTTTACATGGACCCCCCAGATTTGGTTAATCACTATGGGTTTAATTTGTACTGGTATTCTTTTTTCTAAATATCTTCCTAACATCATGCAATATTTTTATCGCATCAAACATCATGGAGCATAATATGTCATTGTTTAACATTCTGACCGGAACCCCTTTATGGGCCTGGATTTTGCTTATTTTTCTCATCGCGAGGGGAATAATCGCATTGAAAGATAGGGAAACGAAGGTTTACCGCCTTTTTCTCTTGCCGTTAGTCTTTCTTTTTTTGGGCGCAAGCGATGTGATTAACCAGCTGGCTTTCCCACGCTGGGGAGCAATCGCAATGTTGGCAGGGCTGATGATCGGCTTTGGCGTTGGCTGGTTGCTCTGGCGTGCTACTGCGCGTTTAAAAATCAAAGAGGGAACGGATTTCATTATTCTGCCTGGTACGCCGTTGACGCTGACATTTATTCTTATCGCTTTTGTCATCAAATTCACATTGATTGTTTTTCTCAAGGTTGTACCTGATTTGAAATATGCATTTGATTTTAACCTTCTTTTTGGTCTTTTAAGTGGGTTCACTGGTGGTGTGTTGTGGGGCGGCACATTAAATTTATATATAGTATTTCGAAAGAATCCAAATTAATCCCTATATCATTAGCTGTGGGTGCTTCCCATTAGAACTATCTCAATAGAAGCTTATTCCTAACAACAACGCTGCATACAAATGCAGCGTTGCCTCGTAGTTTCAGATTTTTTTATCCCAGCGCGTGAAGAGGTGAGGGAAGTGATATATCTGACTATGCCCCCTTGGGGGAAGAGCGAGCCTAAAGGTTTAGAAAGCTATGAGTTTGAGCTAGCTGGACTTTGAGCAGATGGTTTATCGCTCATGGGAAATCATTTTGTTTTACGATTCAAAAAGAGGATAGTGATGGTCTCATTGGCGTAGGGGGGCAAGAAAACTGTTAGCTTGGCAATGCGTCAACAATTTGTAGAACTATGTTGTGGAACCCCTACGCAAAGCGCTTGCTATGATGGCATGATGCTTTTGTCAAGCATTATGATATGGTAGGAACCGGTGTTTAAGGGTGCAACTGCGGTCACTGTACGATCCAGTAGCATTACGTTTTTACGTTTGAGTATTTAGGAGCGGTAGACTCTGTACAGGCTATGCGTGCAATATGTGAAGCACGCTTGTGGGAATCAGTGTGCCATTATTGCGTTGTGCATGCAACCCTCTAGCTAGTACTTCATTGGTAAGGTTGTTTTTTGAAGCTGATTAATTATCTGTGTGTTTTTTAAGAGAACGTTAGCACTGATGTATCGCGTGCCGTACCAAGAAATCTTCCAAAAAAATTATTAAAAATATATGTGCAAGATGAACAAATGCTTGCTGAGGATATTGTATCAACGACTGTAGCTGCTTAAGGGCACATAATCTTGGGGGGCATAATGTTGTACAAAAAATCATGAAGTCCAAAAAACTCGTAAAGGTGCATTGCACTTCTCCTTTGAGAATTTGGCATCTCCTCTTAGCTTAATACGTTCTCATTATGATAATATAAACCCTTGGTTCTCCTGAACACCCGCTTGTCATGCGTTTTTCTGCTGATGCTCAAGAGATCTTTCGTGAATGGATGCAAAAGATTTTTAAAGAAGCCAAAGAGAATAACCTTTCTGAAAGCTTACAAGCGCATCTTTTGAAAATGCCTAAGACCATAGTAAGTCTTGCATTGATTTTTGAATTAACCGAAGGGGGGCGTTTTGAAATCAATAAAGATGCCCTTCAAACAGCCTTGCGATGGGAAAAATATTTGTTAAGTTATGTCAAAAGGCTTTATGCGGCGGCGGATAACTTAGCAACAGAGGGGGCAAAATTGATTGTCGAGCGCTGTGATCATTTATCTGATGTTTTTACTTTACGCGATATTCATCAAAGAAGTTGGATCAGTTTAACAGATAATAGAGCCGTTAAGTAAGCTTTAGAGCTCTTATGTCGTTCCAATCATATTCGTCAAATAGCAAGTGAAAATAGCTCACAAGGTGGTCGACCTACGATACGTTATGAATGGAATCCTTTGGTAAAGGGGCATAAGACACCCCAATAAGTCATTTACCCTTGTATTTCATAAAGTGAACCTTCAAAGAATGCCTTATCTATGAGTTTTGAGTATTTTGAATATTTTGAGGGTTCTTGTTACCCCCCTTTATATATTTTTTTTCAATCGAAAAATAAAAGTCATTATATTTCAATATATTAGCATTTTAGAGATACAATCTATATTAAAATACAACCTATAAATACAACCCGCGGTATATTTTTGAAGGTATTTTGAGGGTGTGAGAAACCTTCAAAACCTATCTATAAAACCTATCAAAATACTCATTATGATATTTTAAAGCACATAGTGTATTTATCTTGATTGACCCATGAAATGAAT
>NZ_JBHIQC010000053.1:0-5505 GCF_042196385.1 Bartonella sp. AP150HLJHH
AAAGCAGGCTTGATTCAAGCTGGTGGAAACTTAAATATCCAAACCAACACCCTGAAAAACGAAGCCGATAGCACGCCTGTCATCACAGAAAAAACGGAATATAGCGATATTTCTTTCCAAAAACCAGAGGGGTATTATTTACTCAATGAACGGAATTTATATCACGATATGGGCTGGGATCGTTGGGGTAGTGGAAGTCTTTCTGATAGAGAGTTTGGGTTTGAAGGTCCCCGAGACTTTCTGTTTGATTGGCAACTTTGGAATAACAAAGAAGGAACCTATGGTACGGCAACTTTGAAAGATGGAACAGTCTATAAGGCATTTACTTGGGAATATGACAAGACAAACAGTAATATAGAACGCTATCAATGGAATAACTGGTCACACATGACAGAAAAGACTGTCACGCAAGGGTTTTCGCATAAACCAACGGTTCAGGGGATGATACAATCTCACGGCAATCTCATCATTAACGCTGATACCATTGACAACCATTATAGCTCTATGAGAGCAGGGGGAAATGCCGATATCCACGCCAATGTGCTGACCAATTTAGGTGCAACGGCTTATAAAAACACTTATCTTGGTTGTCAGGCTAATACAGACAGTTGTTATGGTTATAAAGCTGATGGAAGCCGCGATGTTTCTTTAGATATAGCCAATGGCAAGGATCGCCAGATTGGTTCAGAAGCTTTGGAGAGCGTTCCTGGTCTTGTCCAAGCGGGTGGCACTTTAAATCTGGTGGTCGATCAACTCAATAACACGGCAGCGGAAGGTTCCATTACAGGGGATGCGCATTTTGAAGCAAAAACCGTTGAAGGCAATCCACTGGAGTCCTTAAGTGGTTTAACTGGGGTTGATGCTCTCTTTACACCAAAAGTGGATCTCAATAATGCGGGGGAACTTTCTGAGGGGCTCCCTTTACCAAAGCCCCAATCGGGTGGGGTTGGGGGCACGCTGCCCAATCAAAATTTCATTTATGAAACTAGAGCAGAATTTCTTGATGTCGGCAAGTTTTATGGCTCAGCCTATTATTTGAACAGAATTGGTTATAATCCTGACAGAGAGATTTTTTTCTTAGGCGATGCCTATTTCGAAAAGGAACTGATTGAAAAACAAATGCGTGATCTTGTGGGTCAAGGTTTGGGTAAAGGTTCCTTTATTCCTGGAAGTGATGCCATTGAACAAGTCAAAACTTTGCTGGATGTCGGGGCAGACTATGCAAAAGCACACAATCTCCCTTTTGGTGAGGCTTTGAGTGAAGAACAATTGGCATCCCTAGAAGCCCCGATGGTGATTTATGTACGCCAACAGGTCAAGGGCATGGATGTTTATGCACCGGTGCTTTACATCCCTGAAAAAGACAGAGCCTCCTTTGTTTCTGCTGGGGCTTTGATCATGGGCGATGATGTCAATATCACCAGCCAAAATACAAGCAATTCAACGATTATCAATTCAGGGCGGATTGCGGCAAATCACCAATTGCATGTGCATGGTGGGGATATCCTCAGTCAAGGGGGGCATTTTGCGGCGGGTGGTGATGCTGTTCTCCTTGCGGAGAAGAATATTCGTTTGGATGCAGGGCGCACAACGGTTGACGGCGTGGAGACCGTATTAAACACCGAGGCGCTTTCTGCTGGGGGTAATGCAACGGTGATTGCCAAGCAAGATATCACAGCCTCAGGGGTGGGGATCACTACCGGAGGTGATCTTGCCATGGCTACAGAACAAGGTAACTTGACGATCGGTTCAGCAGAAACCCATTACCATGGTGAACAGGGTGATGCCACCATGCATCATAAATCAGAAGTCAACTCTGGAGGCTCAACGACACTTGCCTCTGGAAAAGATTTGAATATCTTAGGCTCTGATGTTCAAACAAAGGATAAACTTCTCTTACAAGCTGAGAGGAATGTTTCGATTGATGCCACACGCAACAGCATGGACAATCAGAGTGGGAGTGAAACATCTCATGTTGCTTTACACAATGGCTCTCATTTAAGTTCTGGAAAAGAGACCACTGTTCTCTCTGGAAAAGATATCCATATGGCGGCTTCCGATATAGATGCCAAGGGTAATGTTGCTCTTGGCGCCCAAGGGGAGATAACAATAGGGGTGAGAAACGATGAGATGGAGTATCATCTTCGCGCCAAAAACACGAAAGTGGATATGCAAGCCTCTCATGCCGTTGGCTCTTCGATAAAATCTGGAGGTGATACCACTGTCATTGCAGGACAGGATGGCAAACCGCATGACCTTAGCATCACAGGCAGTTCCATTGCGGCTGAGGGCAAGGTAGGGCTGAAAGCCAGCAACGATGTCCTGATCAATAATGCAGAGGATAGCTTACATTATGAGATGTCGTACCATAAAGACGGTGGGGTGTTTAGTAGCAGTAAATCTGAGCATAACAAGATGGATGTGCGCCAAGTTGTGGGGTCAAGCATAACAGGGGGTGAAGGCATTGCCATTGATTCCGGAAACAACACGGAAGTTGTAGCCTCGACGCTCGTAGCCGGTAAGGCAGAGGAAACGTCAGGAGAGAAAGCACCAGGAGAACAGAAACAAGCGGATATTACCATTCACTCTGGGGGAAAGATTACTATCAAAGGCGCCCAAGAACACTTGGACCAGCAAGCACAATCGTCATCAAGTGGCTTTTTGCATGAGAAATCGTCCGATACATCTCAATCGCATACCACAACGGTCTCCTCTATCCTTGGGGCGACGGGCAACATCGTGTTAGACGCACAAGGAGAAGCCAAGATTTCTGCTTCTCATCTGCTTTCCGGTCAAGATATCAATGTGAGCGGAGAAAATGTGACGATTGATGGCATGACAGATCACCATAAAAGCCATTCAGAGACCCATGAAACGGGTTTTGGTGTGGGATCAGGTAAGGGCTTTGTGTCGATATACGGGAGTGAGGGAAAGACAGAAAATGAAGAGAGTTTTGAGCATCAAGGTTCTTCTCTCAATGCGGATGGTACGATCAACATCACTGCCAAGAAAAAAGATGTGAAAATTGTTGGCTCTGATCTTGCGGGTGAGAATATTAACCTTTCGGCAGCGCATGATGTCAATGTGCTTGTTGGTCATAATAGCCATAAGTCAAACTCTGTAGAAGAACGGGAAGGCTTTGGGTTTCAGTTTGAAAAGAGTAACAGCGGTGCTTCTGTAGGTGTTGGAATTGCAAGCGCCAAAGATACGGGCGATCAATGGGAAAATACTTCCACACAATCACACATCACGGCACGCCAAGATGTGCAGATTACTGCTGACAATGATGTAAATATGCAAGCAGCCATTGTTTCGGCGGATCGTGATGTCAACATGGATGCCGGCAATAATATCACGCTTTCAGAAAGCTATGATACCTCTAACGGCAAAGAGACACATGAAAAGTCTTTTGCTGGTGTGACAACTTCCGTTGATATCGGTGTCCTTGGCACGGTACAAGGACTAAAAGATGCCGCAGATCACATGAATAATAAGGATGGTAACAATACAGTTATTAATGGCATACTGACCGGCATGAAAATCAGTCATCTTTATAGTAAAGGCAAAACCTTTGTTAATTGGCTGACTGGCAATACGGGGGAAAAGGGGAATATAACCAAAGGACTGAGTAGCTCATTAGGAGGATTGGGGGGCTCCACCAAGGATGCTCTTGCCAATATGGCGGGTGCATCTGGCAGTGTAACCGTGGGCTTTAAAACTGAGAAAACAGAAGCCTCTTCTCAAGTCTCCACAGCGGTGACAGATAGCATAGAAGGCGGACGCGCTGTTAACATGCAAGCCCACAAAGGCAGCATTCATGGTGTTGGTGCTGATATTATCGCTGGTACCAATCCAATCTATGTGCTGGAAAATGATGCACAGAGCGGAAAGATCACCATGGAAGCAGGTGAAGATATCATCTTTGAAAGTGCGCAAAACACGCAAAGCACACAAAACAGCAGTGAAAGTGCTTCAATGAGTGTTGGCACCGGTTATGGCACGGGTGGCGCAGGGGCAACGGGCAGTGCTGCTTTTAGTCAAGGGGAAGGTTCCAGTGAGGAAGTTCAACACAAAAACAGCCATATTATAGGCACCGGCACTGTTCATACCACGAGTGGGGCAAACACCACATTGGCAGGCGCCGTGGTTTCTGGAGAGCGTGTAGAAATGGAAGTAGGGGGTGATTTTGCCATTACCAGCCGCAGTGATACGGGACAAACTTCCAGCAAGCAAAACTCTGTTTCTGTTGGGTTTGGTGCTGGACAAACGGGTGGTGGGGGGTCCATGAGCGCCTCTTTCCAAAAGGATAAATCCTCCAGCGATTATCATAGTGTTGTGGAACAATCAGGCATCAAAGCGGGTGATGGCGGCTTTAATATCATAGTTAAAGACAAAACAACGCTGACCGGAGGTATTATTGCCAGCACCGCGCCGGCAGACAAAAACAGCCTGACCACAGGAAGCATTAGCACCAGTGATATCAACAACGGTGCCCATGCTAAAGCCAGCAGCCAGGGGTTTAGCATTTCTGGGAATGACACGATAAAAAACATTGCCAAGAATGTTTTAAATCACGGCAAAGCCAAGGATGCAGCAGAAGGGGAAACCAAATCTGCTATCAGCGATGGGACTATCATCCTTACTGATACAACTGGACAGAGGGCGATGGGGCAAGATGCTGGACAAATCATTGGTGCACTCAACCGCAACACCGCTACAGCCCACCAGGCAGTAGGACAGCTAGATGTCGCACCGCTTGAGGATATATTGCGTAATCGTTTAGGTATGAGAAATAAATGGGTAGATGAATGGTTTGATATATGGGATGGGGTTCGTAAAATGGCATTTTATGTTGACCATCCAGTGGGTGAGGTTGCGCATGATGAAAATGGCAATGTCCTCTATTTAACCGATGAAAATGGAGAGTATATAAAAGGCAATGATGGAAAATATATCACTCTGTATCACTTTTTAAAGCCAGAGGAAGAAAAGCATTTACAAAAAGGCCCTAATGGTGCTGTTTATATGTTCTACAATGGCATTTTTAATTCACCAGATGAAGCAGCCGGTAATGCTGTCCAATTGGCTGTTAATAAAAATGGTCCCCTTTATTTTACATACTTTCCCCAAGCTGATGATGTGCTGGTAGAATTAGGGGTAGCATTTTATCAAAAGTTTTGGGAGGGTAGCACTTGGGGATTGAGTAATTCGACCAAGAAGTTCCAAGATTTTATCTATCGTTATGGCAATGACAATGCTATTGTTAGTGGGCATAGCCGGGGTACCTTAACAATACGCAATGGAGCAAATGACTTGCAAGAACATGGTATCCACAGTGTAGCCAAGAAAACAGACTTCTATCTTGTTGGAGCGGCTGCTCACATGCAATCGATGGCCAATACAGTAGATTATCTAAGCGATGGCGAAAAAAATTATATCTACATACAAGGTCATATGTTAGACCCCATTAGTACAGTGATTGGTTACAATTGGCCTACGGCTTAT
>NZ_JBHIQC010000054.1:0-5483 GCF_042196385.1 Bartonella sp. AP150HLJHH
AACATGGTTAGAAAAAAATCCAAAAAACACACAGAGCTTACAGAATCAGAAAAAGAAATGCTTCAAGAAATGATCATTACCTATCAAAGTGTGAAAATGATGTCTCGTTTGATGAAGTGGATAGCATTTTTTCTTTTTTTGCTTATCCTTGATTTTGCACGCCTTATGGATGCGATAGACAATATCTTTGCACATTATAAAACAGTGGCTAACCAAAAACTGAAAGCTTTACCCCCTCCCCGCTTTTAAAGCGAGGAAAGAGAGATTATATCGTAATCTATCCGCTAATCGCTTAAATGTTTCTTAGATACCTGACGCGACAATAGACATAACAATTATCAAGCCTCTCCAGATATAAAAGACGCCCATTGTTCTGAGAGAACACGGCGCTATTCTAAAAAATCCGTCCGCATGTAAGCCTTTGTCACTGAATTCCCAACTGAATACGCAAGAACAGATTCTGCAATTTCAAATGGTGTTGACGTTGTCTCTGCTATACAGTCCCGCAGAATCGATCTGAAACCATGAAGTCTATAATTAAAACCTTTGTTTTTCATGAATTTAGAAAGTGCTACATCAGATATAGGCTTTCCAAAACTCTCAACAAATAAAAAACCATTTTTTTGCTTTTTCAATAACAGCAAGCGCTTCAGCTGTAAGCGGCACATGAAAATCAGAAACCTTTCCAACAATTCTCTTCATATTTTCTTTTGGGATAATCCATATTGATCCATAAATCTCTGAATATGCCTGATTGGTATAAAAAAAACCGTCAAAATAAGAAGTTTTAAAGCTAGATGTGATACAAGCTCATCATTTTAAGATTGAAAAAACTTAGGCATTTCTTTCCATGGCATAGCTGGAATATTTTGGGTATTTTGAATAAACTTTTCTAATAAAGCTTTTGCTTTTAATTGCATATCCACATCTATACCAAGTGCCACCGCATGTTTTATAGCTATATTCAAGCGGGATAGAGCTTTACTTGCTGTTTCGTTTTTTGTTTTCCAAATAGGAAAAATGCATCCTTTTATATCAATTTGCGTCAGTTCAATGATTGGCGTATCATCAAGTTTAGGAAAAACATGTAACTCAAGAGGTGTTAACCAGCTTGCTGCTTTTCCTTCATTTTTCAATTCGTTTTTTTGGTTTCAAAAGCACTAGAGGCAATTTCTCGTAAAGAAATCCCCCCTGCCCGACGCAAATTTTCTTTTTGTTTTCGGCGAATCGGGTCTATTCTTTGATCTAAAAGATCACGATAAGCTAAAGCTTTGAACAGTGCTTCTTTTAAAGATACATTGCGACAAGAGCCTAATCCCATTTCTCGTCGTCTTTTATTGAGGTCAAACCTAAAAACCCATCATCCTTGATCTGGTGTAGTTTTGATAAGCCATAAACCAGCTCTGTCAGCATATTTTCCTTTAGATAGATTTTTTACAGATAAGATAGACGGTCTATCACGTTCTTCCGAACCACCTTTTAAAAACCACCTTTTGAATTGCACTTGGAGCACTTTCATCTGGTACCAAGATTATATATAAAAGGCAATTTAATAAATAAATAAAAACAATTAGTTATTAAACAGAAAAAAGATAAACTGTGCTATCAGGTGATATTGTAGAGAGTTCTAAGGGAAGAAAAAATTGTTGCACAAACGTGCACGCCGTCCGCACCAGATTATCTTAATCTCTCTTATTTTCCAATGATTTATTAAAAATCAAAAAAAATTAAAGCACCTTCTAAACCACCTTTCGTAACTTTATTATAACGCTATAAGACGGCACCGCGGTGGTACTAAAATACGAATCATTGCTGCTTTTTGAGGTACCTTTTTAGCACTTTGACCTCCTCCTCGTCTTTATAGGATGGAGAGGCAATCAATATTGCTAATTTGGGATTGGCTTATACTCTTCATGACTCTTGTAAAACGACGCAAAAGCTCAGAAAAGAGATAGATGCAAAAGACAAAATAATAGATAAAGAAGCTGAAATAATACGTGCACAAAAAGATGTGATTCAAAAACAAGAAGAGTTAATTCGAAAATCAACTGCTTCTAAGATTATTTTTCCTCGAATGGCAGTAAAAAATTGGCCCAAAAGTAGTTTCAAGTACTTTCTCACGACCATTTTTTCAAGACAGGCAATCACAACACGCTCTGTCATAGCGCATATATAAATACGCAACAGCCTTCATGGGGGAAGATGATCATCAATACACAAACCGTTCTCTGCCTTGATCTAGATCTAAGACAGGCAGGGCGATTTCTCGTGTAGACAGCAGTATAACAAGTGACACTTGTCAATTTTGAATTTTTTCGTTTTAAAGGCGATAGTAGGCGCTATTTGCGTTTTCAGCAATGGCTTACAAAAATGAAGATCACAACAGATAAAGTCAATGTCTCACAAGAAGAGATGATTAAGACGGTGTGTGCAAAAGAATACAATCCAAAAGATGACAACGAAGCAAATGCTTTAGCAATTTTATATTTAGTTAAAGAAGGGAATGCGCATGTCTAATGCAATGCCATGGATAAGATTCCTTTTGAATGACTGGAACAGTGAGATAGATGGAATGACATGAGAACAAAGGGGCATTTATATAACGCTTTTCATTCGCATATATGACAAAAAAGCACCAATTAAAACAGATTTTGAAATGCTTGCCCGCGCTTGCAATTGCTCGCAAAAAAGTTTGCAACTATTGTCGAATATCTCATGAAGAATGATAAACTTCTTGAGAAAGATAATGGTTTGTCGAATACGCGCATTGAAGAAGAGCTAAAAGATTTTACTGATAAAAAAGTGCACATATCGCAAATTCATAGTGAGGCTGGAAAAAAGGTGTACAATAAAAAACGCTATAAAAAACATTTTAATGATTTTGCTGAAGCAAACGCTCAGCAAAATCAAGCTATAAAGAACCAGAATAAGAATATATATAAACTAAAACTATCATTTTAGCAAAAAACTGCTTCTGAAAATTTAGAAACAAACGAACAGGTTGACGAACCAACATAGGTTGCTGCTGTTGAGACCACATCAGAGCAAATCGAAACGGGTGTAGAAAACCAACCTTCCATTCACGAGCAAGAGAACATTACGAAAAAAGCTAAACGGGTTAGAAATGACAGTGGCTGTCGTACCCCTGATGATTTCGAACCTGTTTATGATTTCGCAATCGAAGAGGGATTGCCTCCAGAGCGTGTCAAAGCCGAAATGGCAAAATTTCGAGATTATTGGAAAGCTAGAACAGGCAAAGATGCACGCAAAACGGATTGGAAAGCAATGTGGCGCAACTGGGTGCAAAAAGCTATCGAGGATTTAGAGAACGGAAAAAACTATGGAAATCACTCTCAAAGGCAAAAAAGTGTAGATGAACGCATCTCAGACAGTATCCTTGATATCGGGCCTCGAGGTCACTTTGAAACACATTCACGAGATGATAACTCCGGAGTTTCCTTTAGTTTTGAAAAGTGGCAAGCATTGACACAACAGCAGGAAGCGATTGCCTTAGAAGCGTGTGATCAACTTCACGAATTGTTTTCAATAAAAGTGAGTAAAGAGGACATAGCCAAGGCAATTCGGATGCTTTCGGTGTGGTTTAAAAATTTCGCAACAGACAGATCATGAAGGTATGGCGCTTACCTATGGAATGGTTTTGGAAAGTGTTTCTGCGTAGTCACTCATAAAAACGGTTAAACGGATTTTATGCGATGAGGTAGAAGGTTTATCGGATACGTTTTTCCAAGCACTCGTGAGTTAGTAAAATTATGTCGTGATTTGGAAAATAGTCTTTTGACAAAAACCAATCTTGTACACTAGGCTGTTTTGAACACCCGTGAAAAAAGGCTGAAAGAAAAGGCAATGAGAGAGAATTCAAGACCACTCACGTTGGTTGAAAAGCAAGTGAAAAACATTGCAGGTTAGCAAACTAGTGAAAATTTCTAATCGTTTTGTGATTGGATGTGCATTTAAATCGACAAAATGGCACCGTACAGAGTGATTTAAAGATTTTATGATAAAAAACCTATCATATAAAACGCTCTGTACGGTCAAATTTGAGGCAAATAGACAAATTTGTAAAATTAGGATTAAAGCATGTTCATTTTAAAACATCTATTCTTAAAAAACCGTAAACAACCCATGCGAAAGAGGTTTGTTGCAACGGCAGTGGGTATGTCCCATGGGGGATGGGACAGAGGAGTATTTTTACAACCTCTACGAATACGAAGACGGTACAAGAGAGTGTGAAAAGTTTGATGGTGATCAGTATTACAAAACACCTAAGAATGCGGATTTTAGTACCAAAGCGCAAGTAAAAGCATGGGTTTACGGTGGTGATATTCCGAAAAGCATTCTCAATTACGAACCTCTTATAGACGAGATCAACAGAGAGATAAAAAATATTGACTTTATTCAGAGTATATTGCGTATTGCTCTAAATGCGCTTCATAAGCATTTTAGCCATTAAAAAAGAATTGACATCAGATGAAAAATCATTAAAATGTGTATATATATACACATTTTGAGTTTAGGTAATGGAACAAGATAGCCGAAAAATCATTGCAAAATTAAAGCGTGATGGCTTTGAACTTATCAAAGTGAAAGGTTCTCATCATAAATTTAAAAAAGATGATAAGGTTGTTATCGTTCCACATCCTAAAAAAAATCTTCCGATTGGTACAGCACGTTCTATCGCACAACAAGCAGGCTGGTTAAAAGAAGGAGAAGAAGAATGAAAAGATTTTTTGCTCTTGTTCATAAAGATGAAGAATCTGCTTTTGGTGTTCAGTTTCCTGATTTTGAGGGGCTTTTTTCTGCTGCTGATGAGGAAGAAAATTTAATCGCAAATGCAACAGAAGCACTCCAACTTTATTGTGAAGATATAGATAAAGTGCCTATTCCTTCAAAATTTGAAGAAGTCATACAACGGAAATCTGTCAAAACAGCTTTGTCAGAAGGAGCTTTTTTAATACAAGTTCCTTTTATTGAAAATGATTCAGAAGTCATACGCACAAATATATCAATTGAACGAGGGCTTTTACGTGCAATTGATAATTGTGCACAAAAGAGAGGTTTAACAAGATCTGCTTTTTTGGCAACAGCAGCCCGTCACGAGCTTAATATTTAGCTCATCAATCTGGAAAAATTTCTCACTCTCGATTTTTTTACAAAAGCGTGTAATTGCATATGATCCGCAAACTATTAATGAAAATCAAAAGGCGGCAGGCAAACAAAACGCTATAGTTAAGAGGGATATAACTATCATTGATATTATATACATGGCATCTAATATTTCTGGACCTGTCATTGCCTTTCCCTCCTATAATAATTTCACAATAATTTATAAAATCTAAAATGTTTTAGAAAATTTTATATATTCTATTTTAAAATAAAAAATATAGATTTTTTTGTTGGCATGGTGTAAAAAATCGTATTTAATGACGCTGCTGTACTGGTCGAATTGCGTCCAAAATTCAAAA
>NZ_JBHIQC010000055.1:0-5047 GCF_042196385.1 Bartonella sp. AP150HLJHH
AACAATGTGATTTGTGCTGTGATAAAAACGTATCATAAAATTTATGAACTGTTATGAATGATATCGGCTTTTCATTTTATTTGAATACACACATGCGTTATAATATTTACATCATGATTTGCTTTTTATGGTCTATTCATACATGCCAATCTTATATAAAAAATGGTCAAATGAATCACGTATAAAAATGTGGATTCTTAAGTGGATTCATATAAAATAACTTCACACAACCTATTGACTTTATTGTGTTTTTTGATATTATACTGAGTACTATCTCTGATAAACGCAATGGAGAGAGAATGAGTTGAATCTGATAGGCTTTATCCGGTGTGGGATAAAGATGTAATTTCCTATCAAAATAACTGTAACAAACCGGCGTTCCTTGCTGCTCTGATGATAACAAAGGCTCTAAAGAAACATGGTCCTTACATTCCAAGGCAAACTTATGATGTTGATCAGAACTCAGATAAACGTTTTTGATTTTAACAGCACTTTCGATATGGCTGGTAGTGCTTGCATCATAAACACCTTGTCCCGCCCGTGTCTCAAACACCACATCACGGCTTTCGTTAAAGTAAAAGGTCTCCCGTTCACAAAAACGAATGGCTGCAAAAATGCTTTCTTGGATTTGTTGAACATACTCATCGGCTATGTCATCAATCTCATCTTGAATGACCGACACTAAGTGCGAAAGTGTTCTCTTATGACGATAAACATCTCGCTTTACTGGTATCGGTCCTCCGGTTTTAACCCGAATATAATGACGTGTCATCAAAATACCTCTCAGTGATTAGTCACAAATTCAACGACTATACTTGCTTGACCAGCTTGTACTGTTTTGTCCGCTTTAGCATAGAGAGTGACCTCTTCATCATAAGGGACAAATTCCTTCTGATTGGTGGGCTTAACCTCTTTTACTGCCTGTTGTTTGATTTCCGCTTCACCAAACTCAGTCCCTCCAGCAGTGCTGCCTATTTTGACCTTTGTGTCCGAAAATGCTGTCTTAACAAACACTTTAATTGAAGTAATCAAAGCACCACGAGGTAGCGTACCTATTCTCATAGCGTTTTCTTTATCTTCATAGCTAAAATTAAGCCGCAAAAAGCTTACCTGCTGGGTATGAAGATTTCTCCCTTGCAAGGGCTGTGGTAAATAATCTGCCATGTCTTATCCCCTCAATGATTTGTTACGAATTGCACAACCACAATACATTCACCAGCATCAGTGGTTTTGTCTCGTGTTGCATAAAGGGTCATCTCCTTATCATCTGCAACAAAAGACTTTTGATCTGTTGGCGTAAAATCTTGCGTGCCTTGGGCTTTGATGTCTTTTTCTCCAAACTCATTACCCCCATAGGTACTGCCAATCTTCAACTTCGCTTCTGAAAATGCCGTCTTAACGAACGCTTTAATTGAAGTGATCAAAGCACCACGTGGTAATATCCCTATTTTCGTTGTAAGACGCTTCTCTTTATGCGATATGTTCAAGCGAAAAAAACTCACTTGTTGCGTAACCAAGTTTCTCCCTTGTAGGGGCTGTGGTAATCCTTCTGCCATGTTTTATTTCCTTTCCATGAATTTAAGAAGGCTTTTCACCTGTACAAGTTGAAACAACAACTGTTCCAAAATCTTGCGCATGTTGTCCTCTTCCCGGCATTTGGAAACGCGTTTTCTTCATCCCTAGGATTGTTTTCACTGCAACCCCATATACCCGTTGATAATCATCAAGCTCTTCAACCAATTTATAGCGCGTATCTTGATTTTCTGCTCCAAAGGCAAGCATCACACTTTGTGCACCCAGTAATACAGCACGTCGGACATTTTCTTCAACACTACCATCGGATTTTACACCATGCGTCACATGTTCCGATTCACGTAAAATCACACCGTTATACATGCCTAGTGAACCATCAAAGATTGGGTTTTGCGCACGAGAGCCTGTGTAAGCAGCTTTCTGAATATCAAGCCACTGACCAGTCTCTGTATTGGTACGCAATTGCATAACTTGTATGGGATGAAGATACATGACGTAAACATTGGAACCACCAACACGTACTGGTCTGATTTTGGGGTTAGCCAACTTTGCAACTTTAACAGCTTCATCAATCAGCTTAAGGCTAAAACCGTGTTTTGCCAGCTCTTTTACGTCTTCATCTTTCGTTTTGGCTTCTGGTCGTACAATGCGCTTACTACTTGGTGCCAATGGTGCATTAAAACCATAATACAATTCATCAAGTTCAATCTCACGCCCTTCAAATTTCATTGTAGGTGCTGTGTACCCACACACTTGCGTGAAAAACATCAAACTTAAACGGTCCGCATACCAATCAACCAATGACTTGTGTGCTTCGTCGCGTAAACTAAACAAAATACGTTGTTGATCAATTGTACCTTTGTTCTTCGTCGAAACTGCATGATTAAGTTCATTGATATATAATTTGTCATGAAGAAACTGAAGAGCTTCTTCATTACCTTTAAGCGTTTCACCTTCGCTTACACCACGCCCCATAATCTGTGCACGTAAGCTAAATGTAACACAATCGCCACCTTCTTTCCTAAGTTCATTTTTGACTTGAATGATACTATTGGAGCCTTCTCCCATTAATGGTTCAATATCAAGCGCTTTAGACGCTTCATAATTTAATCTCTTTGACCAAGCTTTCACCGCTTGAGCATCATTAATAGGTATACGTGTTATTGCCATTGATTTTACCTTTCTTTGCTATAAAAAAACCGGCTTAAAGCCGGCAAAAACCCGCATTAAAAGCGGATTACGTTATGCACCTAGACTATAATCAGCCATCGCGCCCCATTAACTTATCAAAAATGATTTGATTCTTAGGATTGCTATACCATTCTCCAAATTCTTTATCAGACATATTTCCAATAGATTCTAAAGTCATAGGACCCGTCACGCCCCCTCCTCCAGATGCCGTTAAGGTTCTCGCAGAATTCTGCCGGCTTTGAAGTTCTGCAACTTGATTATTCGCTTGTACTGCTTGGTTCTTATAGCCAAGATTTTGCGCTATTCTATAAATCTCTTCTGCCGGATTGAGATCTCTTTGTGCACAAGTCGCTACAAGAGCATGCAATTGATCTCTTATAATCGCATCTATTGTGTTTTGTTGTCCATACTCAGGATAAAGTGATGACCAAGAACTCAATTCCTTTGCGCGTGCCTCATAAAGAAAATTTGCCGCGGCGTCAAAATCACTGGATTTATTTTGAAACGACTTAACAGAATTATTAAAAAATTCACCAAGACGCATATCGTGCTGCTGCTGTTCCTCAGCTTGTCTTAGCGCTTCTTTCTGTTCCCTAATATACGCATCTTGCTTTTGAATCTTATCTAACATCCACGCCACTAAACGAACAGGGTCCTCACGTAGGTCTGGGGGTGCATTTTCACCTTCAACCATTGGTGTCTGGGATTGGGGTTCATAAAGCTTGACAAGCGCTTCACGAGCTTGTTTGGCTTGTTGCTCCACACGCTGCTGTTCTATACTAGGAACAATCTCTGAAGGTTTTTCAACGGGCTGTGCAACCGGCTCTGGAGAGGTGACATCATCATTATCAATCGTTTCACCATCATAAGTGCCAGCATCAAAAGAGCTCTCATCATCAAAGACCGGTGCTCCAACTCTGTAATCTTCATTCATAGCTTCATTCATCGCTTCGTTCATTTCTGCATTCATTCTCTAACCTCTCTCAAATGCTTCTTCCTCTGTATGTTGCCGCTCTTTCACGCATGATTTGATTTTGCGCTCGTTCATTAAGAATACGCTCCCGTTCAAGCTCATGCTTCTGTTGCATCAATTCAGCTTCCAATTCTGCTCTCTTTTGACGCATGACCAATTCAATCTGCTTGCCTTGTAAATCCATCTGTTGCATCTGACTTTTAGCCGCAATATCTTGCTGCTTTTCCTGCAACTTCATTTCTTGTTCCGGATTCATTTGCTGTTGTTGGGCTTGTTGTGCCATTTGCTGCTGTTGCATCTTCTCACTTACACGATTGAGTAATGACGCAGGCAATGGTGAATAACGAAGCAAATCAAGCATGATATCCGGTGTTACGGCATTTTGAAGCAACGGTAATAATTGCGTGATAATGCCAAAGGTACGCTCTTTCTCATTCGGGCTGGTTGGAGCATCATCGACAACAATGTCATACTCGACACTCGTTACTTCTTCACGCGTCAATGGAATATATTGCGCATTCTCCTCACCAGATATCCGTACCAAACGACCATCGGACAAGTAATTCTGTATCAGATGCAAAATAATCTTACCTTGCCGCTTGCGATACAAACGTAAGCCATCAAACAGACAAGCAAGCAGATTTAAACTGGATTGGCGTCGTTGTGCCTCCAAAATACCCGCTTGTGTCACTTCTCTTGTGCCAATGAATTCGGGCGATAAACCCGTCACCTGATTAATTGCTTCCTTAGCTTCATTAAACAGCTGGAAAAAGCCCTCTGGAAACTGTGCTACAGGCTTTGGTTGTATCTTGCCTTCTGCAAGAGCGCCATCTTCAGCAACTAGCAACGCATCAGCCCGCGCCCAATCTTGCATAGCCTGCCTGATGTCCTTAAACGCCCCTTCCTCGACAATAAGCCCCCCTTTGGATTGGCTATTAAGGATATACATCACTTGACTAAAATATTTATTCGCCCACCGTTGTGGATCTTTTGTCGGGCGCACAACCCCATAAAATTGCCGTTCTATCTTGTCAAAATACCCCGTTATACACTCCCAACCCAATTGACCAGCTGGAACTAAAGGTTGATCGGGGGATTCAAGCAACTTTCTCCCTAAAAAAGCACGTCTTACAACCTTTTTATTGAAAGCTGCCCCTTGGATATCGGGCATCATGCACTGGAGCTGCTTAAATTCTTCTTCGCTATAATCACGAAGTTCTCCAGTGCTTAAATCGGGCGCTTTGTAATATCGCTCGCTTTCAAACCAACGGCATTCAACAAGCGTGACCATCCGACGACCGTTTTCAACATCAATGCTCCCTTCATCACTGTAATAATCAAGATCATTAT
>NZ_JBHIQC010000056.1:0-4757 GCF_042196385.1 Bartonella sp. AP150HLJHH
ACATCATCAAAATCTCTTAAGGCTCTAATTCGAGTTAAGAAATGACCATCGATATATTCACAATCATCAATAAATTCGTATTTTTTTGCAGGCTCTTGTTGATTAACAAGCGCAGTTTCATTTGAAATAGAAGAGATAACGGGGGTGGTGTTTGAATTTGTCATTTTAAATTCTTTCTAATCATAAAAGGTTTCTATTGACCCCCTAATGGGCGTCGGGCGCTAGAAACACGGTGATTAGTCCGCTGTATGCTTTCCCCTTGAAAGGGTATTGTATGGCATAACCACACCCGACAAAATTCTCATATACTAACAAAAGCATAAAAGAAAGTCAGTATTTTAAAGGCATGGGAGAGGCTGTTTCGTAACCTATCCGCTAATCACTAAGTGTTTCTATCACTTGATTATTTATATAACAAAATACGTATTTATTGTCAAACAATATTTTATCTTTTTTGTATTTTTTTAAATACGTTGTGTATTGATAATATCTTATGCTTATTAATTGCTTCTTTTATATTTATGTGCTTTTAAAGCTATATTATAGGTTTTATGAAACGATTGCGTTATTTTCTGAATCTATACATTTATAATATTTAGAAACGCTCTCATAATGCGTATTTTAAACTTTATAACCTATCAATTTTGTCACTAAATGGCTTTTAAGATTTCTGTTAATTTCTTTAATAACACATTTTAGACTTAACAGCCTTTATAGGGACTGTCTTTATAACAAATGCTTTCATTTGCATTTTTGCTTTCTCTATAGCTGTTATGTTCTTTATAGCCATGGCATCATTTTTCAGTTTCATAAGAGAAATGATAAATAGGATATATGATAATTGTGATTTATAGACCATTATGAAAACACTTATGAAAACATCTCAATAGAAACTGATCATTATAGAGATGAGCAAAATCCCTTTTAATAAACTTTTGTCATTTTTGTCAGTTCTTTTTAGAACCTATATCATTTTTTTTAAATGAGAGAAAATTAAAATCATTATATTTCAATAAGTTAAGTTTTATGAATTTTTCAAAATACAACTTATTAAAACAGCCATAACAAATAAATACAACTGTAAATATATATTTGTCAGTTTATGTCAGTACATTGAATCGACAAAAGTGATCATTTAGTGAATGATTAAAACATGTCTTATGAGAGTATGTGATCTTTTAAAGCCTTTCAAAAGAAAGGGATTATAATCATAATAAATGCTATCAAGACCATTATGGTTATGAGTTTTGGAGGTGCTTTTTACGCCCCCCTTTACATATTTTTCAATAAAAAATAAAAGTCATTATATTTCAATATGTTATTTTTTATCAATTTTTCAAAAAACAACCTATATCAATAGTACAACCTATAAATTCAACTAATGCTCTATGTTTTGTAAGGGTTTTGGGGGGGTAGAAACATTCAAAACCTATAAGTAATATAAGAAAATGAATATACATAACCCTCTTTAAATAAAGCTTCTGATAACAATAAAGCTATCATTTTAGATTACGGTTTAATCTTTTAAAGGCAATGTAAATAAGAGTATCTAAAAGTGCAAGTTTCTTCTTTTTAAATAACGTATGATAAATTATCCTTTTAAAGATTGTATGTCAGCAATTTATAAAAGGGATATAAGAACCTATAGGTATAAAACCTTATACCCCTTATGAGTTTATCATACCCATTATGTGAGCATGCTTTTAAGTTATTCAGTTTCTCTTATTTCTAATTTTGGTAGGTTCTTAACAATTTTCATTGTCTCTAAACTTATGGTAATAACCCTCTGAAATAACTCTAGAGGGTAGGCAGGGTTGCCAATGGTTTCAACAGCATAACGATTGGCATCATTAACAATGCCACTCTTTTTATCAGTCTTAACACATTGACGCCCCATAACCCATTCAAGAGCGGATTTACCATTAACGATATACTCACAAGCGTCAAGAGGGATATCTGTTATTGTGATATTGTTATTATAAATAACAGTGGTTTTATCTTTCTCTTTACCTGCTTTTGCGAATTTCATTTCAGTCACGTAATAGAATTTTTCTGGATTAGAGATCTCTGTAACTTTTGGATTACCTTTTTTAAAGGTTACGGGATAAGGTTTTACAGTTTCATAATTCACGTGCAAATGATCCAGTTCACGCCCTGTTACAACAGAGTTCCGTTTTCGTATAAGGGGTTTAATTATCTTCAAAAGAATTAAAATGAAGCTTATTAAATCCATTTTGAACGAATTGAGAAAAAATGCAGAAAAATGCTAAAAAAGCCGATAATTTTTTCAAAAGAGTTTTTAAATGCTGTTTATCCGCAGTCCATGAGAGAGATCAGATCAGCAAAATAGTGAAATTTGCTGTTTATTTTATGGAAAAAGACAAATGAAGCATGTGCTTTTAAAATATCATAATGATTATTTTGATAGGTTTTATGAGTCACTAAAATAATCTAGTTTGTTAGTTCAATTTACAGACACAAACTGACAAATATATATTATTGATTGTATTTAAGGTTGTATTGTCGATATAGGTTGTATCGTTAAAATACTAACCTATTGAAATATAATGTTTTTAATTTTCTCTCATTTAAAAAAAATAATATAGGAGCTAGAATGAACTGACAAGACTGACAAAACTCTTCTGATAAGGTCCTCAGATCATTTGCTTTTGGAAAAAAGTTCCTTGATGAGAATGCCATAAAAAGAGTTTTGCGTGGTTGTCTTAAAGACTTCAAAAGAGATTTCTTTATTGTTTTATGCTGTTGTTTTTAACCAAAGGATTCCATTCATACCGTCTATCAGGACGCCGACCTAATTCATTCCCCTCTATAGGAAATTCACGAATATAGTTACAACGACATAAAAGCTCTAAAGCTTGCTTAACGGCTCCATTGTCTTTTAAAGATCTCCAACACCGTCTATAGATATCTCTTGCCGTAAAAACATTGGGTAAAAGATCACAGCGCTCTACAATTAATTTTGCACGCTCTGCTGTTAATGTATCATTCGCCGCATAAAGACGTTTTGCATGACTTATCAGATATTCTTCCCAATATAAGGCTCTCTCAAGGGCATCTCTATTGATTTCAAAACGCCCCCCTTCACTCAATTCAAAAATCAATGCAAGGGTTGGTATGGTTTTATTCATTTTCAAAAGATGCGCTTGTAAACTTGATGAGAAATGACCTCCTTTGATTGTTCTTTGAAAATTTTCCCACCATACACGAAACATTTCTTGAGCTTCAGCAGAAAAGCGTATGGTAATAGGGTGTTTTGGTGATCCTAATGGTTTATCATAAAGAGAACGAAAAATTCCTTGATAACTTTCCCATGCCTTTTGATTGGGAGGTCTATCAACCCATAACCGCTCTTTTCGTTCATCGGGCCACACCAGCATTTGAAACCGTTGCAATAAGCCGTCATTATTTGTTCCATGGTGCATTGCTTGAATAATGGGAATAATCCGTGAAGGTTGAATGCCCCCAATAATGGAAATGGTTGCATTGGGAATAAAAATGGTTCCCCGTCCTATACGGTCATAGGTGTATGATTTTTTGCCATTAAAAGCTGTTAGATAAAAAGAACGGTCTGATTGATATTCCTTCCGTTCCAAATCGGATAAAAAACCAGATAATTCATCACGAACCAACAATAAACCACGGGGGTTTTCTTTTAACAATTCCCCAAGCTTTTCGACGGTCACATCGTTGACAATAAGACGTCGTTTATTAAGCGTGTCATCTTCCTCACTTTCTTTATGTTCAAGAGATTGAGAAAGAAGAGCAAGGGCTTGTTCCTCGTCTTGATCTTTGAGTGCTTTGTAGGCTTGTTTTTTCTTTTCTCTTTTGTCTAATTCAATAAGAATATCTTTTGTTTCTTGCTGTTTTTTCTTCTTTAACCATTCTTGATGCCATTCCTCTTGAAAAACATCAAGAGGTGCTAAAGCAGCTTCCATGGTATCTGTTTTCATAGTTGAAGGTTCCCCCACAATGGCACCCCAGAGATTAGGAACAATTTTCCAATTGGCATGTTGTTTTGGAGAAACCCGCACGCCATTTCCAATGACAGCAGACAATCCACATAAAGCAGAAACAGCAACAAAATCGATAGAAGATTGTTGAATATCAGCAACGTCATAAACATAGTTTATTAATGGTGTTGGAAGCAGGAATATTTTAAAAGGCTCGACGGGTAAGAGAGCCGTAGCAATCGGTTGTAATTGCCCCCAACCATTTTGTTGCAAGGCTTGTTCATAAGAAATGGCTTTTAAACAAGTATTTTCGTTTAAAGAGACATTATCGTTATCATTGATGGGAGTATTTTCATTATTGTTTTGTAAATTACTATCTTTCATAGTTTCCCTCTTTTAAGAAAGTAATACGTTATTAAAATCAGTTCCTTTTGGAGCTTGCATCATAAAGACCTCAAAGCCTTGGCTATAAGCACGTGCAGCTAGGGTAAAACCTGCTTTACGACCCGCATCATCGCCGTCCATTGCAATGGTGAGACGCCCTTTTGTATGGGGTAAATTCACACGCATCATGCCACTGGTTGAAAGAGAAGCCCATAAATCAACGGGCTCTGATAACAACCCAGACAAAAGAGCCAGACCGGTTTCAATGCCCTCACAAATGACCAGATGTTTGGGATTGCCTTGACTTAAATGCACAGCACCACCTGTTACAGATCCCAACATGGCTTTTGCTGGTTTCTGATCTGTTTTGCAGCCATTGTCTTTTAAAAAGGTTCTATGAAT
>NZ_JBHIQC010000057.1:0-4726 GCF_042196385.1 Bartonella sp. AP150HLJHH
ATGGTTTTTTCTGTTTGTGTGTAGCGTGCCGCCAGCACTCGAAAGGCTAAAGCCTCATCTTGATGAGCAGTCCAGCTTTGTGCGTTAACAGAAGAAAAGCGTGGACCGGTCACGTAAGGGTGGCTTGAAACATACCTTTGTTTTTCTGCATCAAAATCCCCAAGCTTTGCTAAGGAGACGGAATGATTACTATCATCTGTCTTAATAACGAAAGCCGTTAAGCGGTCATCGGGGACAAGGAGTGGTACATCATAGCGTGCCTCTGCCCAACCAGTTTTTGCGCCCTTCATGGAATAAAAGCTTTGTGCTTGAATATCGGCGGTCGGATAACCGTTTTCTGTGGTGACCAAATCAATCACCAAATTATGGTTTTGATTGCCGATTTTGCAAAGATGAAAGTCAATACCGGTAATTTGCCGTGTTTCATCGGGGGTAAAAACTTGTGCTTGTGGGTCTACTTGCGTCCATATTTTCACCGTGGTGGTGCGTCGCATCACTTTCACATCAATCACACCTTGACCGGTAAAAAGCCCCGTTGCAATGGTTCCACCTTTTCCCCTTGCCACAACGTTTTTTGTGCCAGCCGTAATATTTTGTGGAATCGTGAAAGCGCCCTCAAGGGTGCCCTTGCTATCGGCAATAAGGAGACTCTTTGGTAAAACATTCACACCATCAAAAGTGAGGCTCTCTAGTTTTTCGCCTTTGCCAAAACCTTCAATTTTAAAGGAAAGGGTAATTTGTCTTAAAAAATTGATTTGCTCTTGGGTCGCACTCACCAAATCATCACGCACTTCTGTTTTACGGATACTACTGCCACGGTTCCTGCCCATATTGATTTGATTGGTGATACCGGAGAGCCAATCGGTGCGCTGTTCATGCCAAAAGTCTGTCGCGGGTTCAAGGGTTACTGTACCAGGCAGGGGTGCAAAATTTTGATAGGGGTTGATCTTTTCGCAAGCCGTTGTCAACTCTTGCGCAATGATCACTTCATTTGTCCAGTCAAGGGTGACAGGCGCTTTTAAAGGAGCAGTATAGAATGTTGGGTCAATGGCAAGCTGCAAAATGCCGTTGCCTACAGCCCCCGTTTGTTGAAAGCCTTCATCTCTGTAACTATCATCAAGAAAGGGATCAGCGAACATGCCTTTTTTAGCGACAGGTTCTTTAGAGTCCACATTGCTTTTAATGCGCTCTAATTGCATCAACCGGTCAAGCGAAAGCACTCGTTGAAAATAGCGCCACATTTCATCATAGGGGGCAACCCGTGTGCCATCATTGACCACAACCGGCGTTTCAAGCCAATTGTTGGTAATGGTTGCAAGGGACAACACATCATCAGGAACACTGGGTGCCATGGGTTGGTCTACTGAGATACCTTTGATGTAAACCACATTGCCCCCTGTGTTGAGACCAATACGGTCAATGCGGGGGAGTTTGTAAGTGTAACTGACGATAATATCACCACCTTGCGCCCCACCTGAGACAGTGATTTCCTGCGCTGTTACTTTATCAGCCGTGATTTTTGCGCGATAGCGGTAAGTCACCTTATAGCTGCTCCCTGCTAAAGGTTCGTCTCCCACCGGTGCCCAATCAATGGTGTCTCCGGTTTTTTTAAAATCTGTGCCTTCTTTAAATTCCTTGCTTCCTTGAACGATTTTGATAAACGCGGTGATGCTTTTATCCGGCACCCCATCGCGCCCAGCGGCAACCGCACCGCGGGTGACGTTAACGGTTTTTTCTTTTGTCAACAAAAGAGACTGAATATCGGCAAGAGGAAAATAATAGGGTTTAAAGGTGAAACTGGTTTTCCCTTTTGGAGGCGCAAAAATATGCGTTTCGCTAGGAACAACGCTTGTCGAAAAATCCTCTGGCTCTTCATGGCGCAAGGCGGCAAGGCGTTTGCGTTTAAAGCCATTGATATTGGCTTCTCCTTCTTGAATACTAAACACTTGGCAACCATTATTTGCTCCCAATGCGCTCACACGGCAGCCACTCACGATATAATGCCCATGGGCGCGGTCGTACGTCGCAATAGCTTGCATGGCGGGTTCAAGCAATGAGGGCGATTTTTGATCAATCAGAACACCATCTTGTAAAATATAAACCGGAAAGAAAGTGCCACTTTGCGCATCCTCTTTCAGTGCCCAAACAAGCTGTGCTGTTTCGCGTGCCGCTCCGGGCTCTCCTTCTGCTAAGGTGCCAGGGACTTGCCCCAAGAGCTCTGGATCATCTTCGTGTGTTATCCATTTTTTTTGCAGCTTCACACCAATTTCCAAGCGCCCAATCATGGCAACATTGTTGAGTACAGCTGGTGCAACGGGAAAAATATCACCGGCAATATAAATCTTGCCATCCGTTAAAGTGACGGTCTTTGTCTCTTTGTTGACAAAAGCATCAGCGCGTTCAACGCGGTCTCCTTCTTGTGCCACAAGGCGCCCCAAGCGGTCATGCCGCCCCCTTATAATGGTTTGAACTTCATTCAGTTCACCACTTTGAATAAAGGGACGCGTGCCATAAAAGACAACGCTTTGTTGTTCCTCTTTGCCGCGAGATCTGTCAATTGCAAAGGGTAAACCACTTTCATGCTTCATATTAAAACCTCAATAAAATCTTGAATTGTTCGCGAACATCGGCACGCAAAGGAATAGTGACAGGCGTTTTGAGTATCTCTACACCACCACGTAGTTCACCAAATCCTAACCAAAGTTTGCCAGGAGGGGTTTGTTGTGCAAGACAGCCATGAACGAGAAGGGAAACAGAGGCGGCTTGTTTGTCCTCAACATCTTCAAAATCTGTGCGGGCTGCAAGAAACAACAGAGTGCCGGTTGGGGAAGGGTTAAATTTGTTTCCACAATGGCTGTACACACCATCCAAAGCCTGTTCGACAGGCGCTACAGCATAGCATCTGCGATACCCAATCACGCTATTTTGGCTGTCTTTTAACACGAGATAAAGCGTACGGTTGCTAAACCACTCTGTCATGAGCATATCGCGTTCATGTTTTTTGACCGAACACCACGGAAAATTTGCCATGTCCCATGGATAATCGATTTGGTTCCAGCTTAACTCCTCGTCAAAGTCATCTATCCAATTACCAATAAGCCTGCCTTCTTCTCTTGTGAGCGTGTGATTGATTTCTGTTGTGCGTCCAAAGGAAAACAAAGTGTCCCCAGCTGTTAAGTGAACACCGCTTTCATACTCCAACATGCTGTCATCAAACCGTGACATATTGCCTTCCAAGGCTTGTACATCATAACCATAGGTCCCACGGCGAAAATCAGAGCGCAAACTTTTGGAAAGGTCGGTAATCGCTTCAATGGCTTCAAGGCTTTTGCGTTCAGGCAACTGATCAAAATCAAGGTGAAAGGAGTTCCACCATGCTCGCCCCGTCCAGGCGGGTTGAAAGCGTGCCGAAATCCCTAACCATTCAAGCCCTATCTCTATTGCCGCAAGGGAGCCGCGAATATTTTGCCATGCAAGACCCTGATCAATCAAATCATAGAGGTTTGGAACATAAGGTGTCAGTTCACCAAGCCCGTATTCTTCAATCAACCACAGCAAGAAACGGGGAGGGCGTGTGATCAGTTTTGCGCGTGAAATCCCCAAAACAGAACCATCAATATCTTGATGAAAATCGCAAGCATCGGCAAGGCGCTTTTCAAATTCTGTCGCATTTGTGGGAAGGAGGGAAGCAACCATTAGCGCGCACGCCCTTTGAAGTTTAAGGTGATTTTTCCAATCGATAAAATTTCTTCATCACAAACCATACTGTCTTGTGTTGGGGTAATGGCAATGACTTTTTGGACACCAGAAATCATTAGTTTTGAAATCCACCACGACAAACTTAATTCACGACCAATGGCTTGTTCTTGTTTCCAAGCCGTGCGTAAATTTGTTTCCATTGTTGTGAGAATTTTCAAAGATGTTTCTGGTAACAGCCAAACATCTGCTTCTAAATCCAGCACTTTTTTGACAGCAGCGTGAACAATGATTGTATCATTGGTCATGATGATATTTTTTCTGTGAAGAGCTTGTGAAACTGCTTGTATGAGATCTTCAGAGGCTGTTCCTTCTTCATTATTACCAAAAAGAGCAACATAGATGGTTGGGTTTTTGCCTTTACGATAGATAATGGCATCTTTCACTCGACTATCGGCTGTTAAGGCGATAAGTTTGTAATAGGGTTCTGTTCCACTTCCGTTTCCTCCACGGGCATGAAGCTGTATGCGTTCACGATATCTCTCGTCACTTTCACCCTCCATGCGGGCAAGACCATGCCAGTTTCCCAAAGCATCAAGAGATTCACCGGTTGCAAAATCAAGAATGTTGTTGCGTGCCGCTTCGTTAATACGCTGTCTTAAAAGCAACTCTCGATAGCTAAAAGCCTCTATGACTTTTACGGCCGGATCACTTTCAAGAATGGTATATTCAGGCAAAAGCTCTTTTAAATGGACAAGAGCAGCAGCGCGTATTTCTTCAAAAGAAAGTTCTGTGATGATGTCTGGTTTTGCAAGCACTCCATTCATTTTATCAATAATCCTTCCATGGTAATGGGCTTGCCGGATGGCAAATAAATGCCTTCAAAGGATAAAGAAACGTGTCCATTCTCACCCCTTTTAAAATCAATTTTTTTCACTTTAAAACGCGGTTCCCACTTGTCTAAAGCCTCAGCAACAGCAGCATAAAGAGCAACAGCAAAAGCATTATTAACCGGTGCATCAATGAGTTC
>NZ_JBHIQC010000058.1:0-4687 GCF_042196385.1 Bartonella sp. AP150HLJHH
AACCTCTTTAAATGCACGTTTAAACGTTTGAAACATAAAATGAGATCTTTATAAGAAACGTTAAAACTTTTTTTTATTACAGTTATAACTTAGTTATCATTTGCTCTTAAGAACGTTTCATTTATGAAAAATGAAGATCTAGATTTCACAGCAGAGCAAAATCTTAAAAACCTTACACTTTATAAAAGCGTTTGTTTATTTATCTTATGAAAAGCTGCTTTTGAAACCTAACGCTCGTAAATGTAAAAAGAACGTTTTTTGCAGATATTTATTGAATATGCATTTGCTTTTGATTGGATTGATAAAGCTACCGAGCGTTTTGATTTGTTTGATACGTTTGATAGCCATAACAAGCGTTTTATAGGCTCTCTCATTCAAATGAGTGATTAAAGATCATACGCACATTTACGTTTCTTTTGATAAGTTTTCATATCTCTCATAGAGCACTTGCAATATGATACGTTTTGTATATATGCATTCATTACTCCATTGTGGATGATTATTTTTTATCATTATAATCGTTATTTGAAAGCCGCGTCATATCATTTGGCACGGCTTTTTTTATTTTACTCTCTCTTTTATGATATGTTTATAGCAATGCATTTTATATGCGTTTATAACCATAAAGAAGGCACGTCCCCCATGTCTCTTTTTATTCTGTTTTATCAGTTATATTGACAACATTATCCCTTTCATAAACCTCACAATTTTTTGGAACCAACCTTACTTTGCTTTTTTTATTGATTTTTGCATTGCCATAAACAGAGCCATAAATCTCACAAGAGCCACTCACACAAGCATTTCCATAAACCTTGCCATAAATTTTAGCACGACCATTAATAACAGCATAATTATAAACTTTTGCATGGCTATAAATGCAAGCAGAGCCACAAACCTTGGCATGACCATAAACGCGTGCATAACTAAAAACCGTAGCATCATAAGAAACATGCGCATGATCATAAATATGAGCATCAGCAAGAATGCGGGCACTACCATTCACATGAGCATACCCATAAATATTGCCATAAACATGAGCATTGCCATAGACAAAAGCATGGTCATAAACTTTAGCATATTGAGAGATAAAAGCTTTTCCATAGACCTCAGCATTGCCATAAACTTGACCACAGACTTGAGAAAAATGGCGTATTTTTGCATTTTCATACACCCTTGCATGACCGTAGACACAAGCCTCATCATAGACCCAGCAATTGCCATCATGGGATAGGTTAACTTCCTTTTCAATAAAGCCCCCTAAAGACCCTGCCTTTATATCATCGAAATCTTTTAAAGCTTTAATGCGATAAAGGTTTATAATATTTCGAGTAAGAGCATGTTTGATTTTTTTGATTTCACTGGTTAATTCGTATTTTTTGCACATAGAGATACCCTCACAATTTAATGTGATAAACGTTTGATAAAATTTGAAATGGAAAAATTGGGTTGGAAAGCAGGCGCCCCCGCCGCGCCCGCGCATTATTTACGCAGCGTTATTTTCAATAATCTTTACAACGGTATCGTTTTCATAAACCTCACAATTTATGGGAACCCAATATAAATCACTATCTCTTTTTAATCTTGCATTGCCATATACATTACCTCTAATCACGAAATAACCAGAGATTTTCGCATTACCATAAACAGAGCCATAAACATCAGTATGACAGCCCACGCTAGCATTCCCATAAACCTTGCCATAAATTTTAGCAGCGCCACTGATAACAGCATGATCATAAACTACCGCCTTGCTATGAATACGAGCATTTCCTGATAATTTTGCATTGCCATAAACCCGCGCCTGATGATAAACCCAAGCATTATAAGAAAGATGCGCATTGTCATAAACATGAGCATTTGCATAAACGCGGGCGCGATTACAGACATGGGCATTGCCATAAATATTACCCATTATAATAGCATTATTAAAAACCTTGGCATTTTCATAAATATGGGCAGGATTTAAAACAAGAGCATTATCGTAAACCCAGCAATTGCCATCATGAGAGAGGTTACTTTCATTTTCAATAAAACCACCCAAGGCACCAGCCTTAACATCGTCAAAATCCCTTAATGCTTGGATGCGATAAAGAGTTTGATTATTAAATACACGTGTCTCATTTGTGAGTGCAAACTTTTTTTGCATAGCACAATTCCTTTATAAATAGATTTGAATTTTAGAATGAAATGTTTAAAGGGGGGTGCCCCCGCCGCGCCCGCGCGTCATTTACACAGTTGTAAAAACAATATCACCAGTGATAACAGATTCTTTATAATTGCCACCAATTTTGGTATCACCACCAATCTCAGTATAGCCAATTACCTTGGCATTGCCATAGACATGAGCATCACCATGGACCTTGCCATAAATTTTTGCATTGTCATAAATGCGAGCATCATCATAAACCTCAGCATTATCAGAAATTAAAGCATTATTGGAAACCCAAGCGCCACCATAAACCTTGCCATAAACCTTGGCATTGTCATAAACGCAGCTCCTATCATAAACATGGGCATAACCAGTCACTATAGCATTCCCATAAACCTTGGCTTCTCTATTGACCATAGCAGCGCCACAAACATGGGCATTATCGCAAACCCTAGCATTATCAAAAACTATAGCATTTTCATAAACATGGGCATTATCATAAACCTGAGAGGTTCCTAAAACACGTGCTTTATCATAAACCTCAGCATTGCCATAAATTCTAGTTTTATCAAGAAACTTGCCATAAATAGTGTCATAAATTTTTGCATTTCCATACACTTTAGCATGTCCAAAAATATCACCATAAACCAATGCGTTCTCATATACTTGCGCATTGCCATAAACCTCAGCTCTAATATGCACGCTAGCATTGCCATAGACCCTTGCATTTTCATAAATTTTTGCAGATCCAGTAATTTTTGCATTATCCGAAACATGGGCATTATCGTAAATACGAGCATCACCATAAACCATGGCATTGCCACCGACCCAACAATCACCATTATGAGCTAAATTTGCAACCTTATGTATAAAGCCGCCTAAATCACCAGCTTTTATATTAGCAAAATCCCTTAAAGCCCGAATGCGATAAAGAGTATAATCACCAACCTCTATTGTCTCTCCTGTAAATTCGTATTTTTTTGCAGGCTCTTGTTGATTAGCAAGCGCGGTTTCATTTGCAATATTAGAGATAACGGGGATGTTTTTTACTGTATTTTTCATAATTAAAACCTTGTCGTAATTAAATTTTCTATTAACAGCCTATAGAGGGCATCGGGTGCTAGAAAACACGGCGACAAGTCCGCTGCTTACACTTTTCTCATAAAGAGTATTGTATGGTGTAAACACACCCGACAAAATCCTCATATACTAACAAAAGTATAAAAGATAGCCAATTTTTAAAAGCGTTGGAAAGATTGTTTCGTAATCTATCCGCTTGTCGTTTCAAAGTGTTTTCTAATCACTTGAATATTCATATAACAAAATACGTATTTATTGTCAAACAATATTTTATCTTTTTTGATATTTTTTTGTATTTTTTTAAATACGTTGTGTATTGATAATATCTTATGCCTATTAGTTGCTTCTTTTATATTTATATGCTTTTAAAGCTATATTATTGGCTTTCTTAAAAGATTGCGTTATTTTCTGAATCTATACATTTATAATATTTTAGAAACGCTCTCATAATGCGTATTTTAAACTTTATAACCTATCAATTTTTTTACTAAATGAATTTTAAATTTTTTGTGAATTTTGTTTATAAGGGGCTCTAATTTAAACAACCTTAATAGCACCGCGCTCTTATAACAAATGCTTTCATTTGCATTTTTGCTTTCTCTATAGTTGTTATGTTCTTTATAGCCATGGCATCATTTTTCATTTTCATAAGAGAAACGATAAATAGGATAATTGTGATTTATTGTCTGTTATGAAAATATCTCAATAGAAACTGATCATTATAGAGATTAGCAAAATCCCTTTTAATAGACTTTTGTCAGTTGTGTCAGTTCTTTTTAGACCCTATACTATTTTTTTAAAATGATAAAAAATTAAAAGCATTATATTTCAATATGTTAGTCTTTTTAAGATACAACTTATATAGATAACACAACCTTAAATACAATTAATAATATATATTTGTCAGTTATCTGTCAGTAAATTGAACTGACAAAAGTGATTATTTTAGTGTGTCATTAAAACGTGTCTTATGAAAAGCGTATGAAAGTAAAAACTGATTACGTTATTAAAATCCCTTTTATGAATTTTAATCAGTTCTTTTGAATAGATAACCTTATGATTTAGAGAATGATTACAACGTGCTTTATAAAAATCATGTGATCCTTTAAAGCTTTTCAAAAGATATCTTGTAACTCATAAGAGATGCTATCAAGATCTTTATAGTTATGAGTTTTGGGGGTGCTTTTTGTACGTATTATTTTATTTTTTTAATCCAAAATAAAAATCATTATATTTCAATATGTTAATGTTTTAAATAAACAACCTATATTAAATACAATCAGTAAATACAATCTATAATATACATTTAAAGGGGTTTTGTAGGGGTTTTGGGGGTTTTAAGAACCTACAAAACCTATAAGCAAAATGAATATACATAACTCTCTTTAAACAAAGCTTTTGAAAACAATAAAGCTATCATTTTAGATTACGGTATAATCTTTTAAAGGCAATGTAAAA
>NZ_JBHIQC010000059.1:0-4644 GCF_042196385.1 Bartonella sp. AP150HLJHH
CAAGATTTGGTAGTGATGATGATTATTTTCGTGATGAGTATGAGGATGTTGCGTAAATAAAATAGCAGGTGCGGGGGCGCCTGCTTTCAGAGAGCAATGTAAAAACAAAGGTATTAAAATTTCCATTAAACTCAATAAAACATGGAACATAACTGAAATTATAGGTGTTGGAAATGCTCAATCATGATGATATCGAAAGTGTTGAATTTTGTTTTACTGTAAATGGTAAAAAAATAAAATTTGATAAAGAGACTAATGATAAATTAAAGGAAAATATAGATTGGGAGAAATTTTTATCGCAATTATTCGTTGATAAAGAATAATAAGCCCTCTGGGACAAATGCATGTATTTTATAGGGGATATAAAAATGCCAAAAATTTTTATTGTATATAATAATCATACTATTTTAGAACAAACTGAACGTATTCTTTTTAAGCTTGGATTGGAACCATACGTTCTGAAATTTGGTAGTGATGATTTAACTACTATTGATGATTTTAAACAAGAAATTAGTATGCAAACTAATTCTCCAAAATTTGGTATTGTGTTACTTACTCCCGATGAGATTGGCTATGCAAAATCTGCTGATAAAAAAGACGCACAACCGCGCGCTAATAAAAATGTTATTTTTAAAATGGGTATGTTGTTTCCTATAATTTCTTGCAGAAATATTGCTATTTTAAAACAACGAGATGTTGAAGTGCCTTCAGATTATGAAGGGATTAATTACATTCCTTTTAATGAACACGTAAAAGAGACTCTCCCAAAACTTATTGAACTATTAAACACAGCCGGATTCAATTTAGATATACTTAACAACTGAATTTTTTTTTGCATGAAGTATACGCACAGTGTCATTTGAAGCGTCATAAATTGCAATATCAGAAAAAACGATCATTTTTTATGAACGAAAATTGTATATTTAATTCCTATTTTTTCTATGCAATAATATATCAGTTTTAATCAAAAATAACCTTTTTACTGAAAATGCCAAAATTTTATGCTTATTTACGTGTTTCTCGTGATGGACAAGATACAGAAAATCAAAAATTTGGATTGTTAGAATATGCTAATAAAAATGGCTTTGCTCCACTTTATATTGAGGAAGAAATTGCAAGTAGAGGAAAAGATTGGCGTAAGCGTAAACTTGGTGCTTTAATTGAAAAAGCTGAATGTGGTGATGTTTTACTCACACCGGAGTTTTCTCGTATAGCTGGTTCTTCTCTTGCTGTTTTAGAAATTCTCAAAGCAGCCAGTGAACGTGGTTTAATTGTGCATATAACGAAACAAAACCTTATCATGGATGGAAGTTTACAAAGCGATATCATTGCAAACGTATTGGGTATGGTATCACAAATTGAACGGCATTTAATTCAAACACGCACAAAAGAAGCCTTAAATGTTGCTCGTCAACGAGGAATAAAACTAGGACGTCCAAAAGGAAGTAAAGCTACGCAATTAAAGCTGGACAATCATATTGATGAAATTCAAGCATTTATAAATGTTGGTTTATCACAGAGCCGTATTGCTAAGACATTAGGAGTTAGTGTGAACACCTTACGTTTATTTATTGAACGTAAAAACATCAAGCTTACAAAAATAAAGCCTATCATTACCATGCCAAGAACATTGGAAAATTAAGATAAACTGCGCCAAGTTGATAGTTCTTTTCCATGATGTGATGCATTGAAGTATGTTTATTATTTACGTACAAAATACGTAATAAATAAATGATATTTATTTATTATTTATTCACTAAATAAGGAATATATTAATACCTGTAATCACTATGTGTTCAACAAAAGGTGGTGCTGGAAAATCCATATCCATATCTATAGCTTATTCTTTTATAGGTATTAGCTCACTCATTAAGAAAGGAGTTTTACTGATTTCCCGTTTTTCTTTAACAGGTCGATTGCTAATTTATCAAACGAAACAAATATCTCGCCACCTAGCCAATTACCTTCATAAGCTATAATTCCATCAGCAAAATCACCACCAGCCTCTAGAATAGCAAGACCTGCTTCAACAGCTGGTCTATTCATTACTATATTACTGGTTGCTAGCAGATCGCGTAACATTCCAGCTACATCTTCTTTTGATAGTCTTGCACCTCGTCGAAGTATCCAAACAAGTTCGCATAGACAAGGTAGAGAAATAGCTATGAGAGAAGCTTCTCTTAAAATCTTACTTGCTACCTCCCCTTGCTTTTTATCATCTTGTAAAACAGCACGAGCTAGAACATTTGTATCTACAGAAATCTTCATTTTTTCCCAGCCCAACTAGAAGCTGTAATTTCGTTCATTTCTTCAATGGTTAGAGGTTTTTTTAGTTTTCCAGAAAATCGTCCAATAAAGCTCTCAATAGTGCTTGTAGGCTGTGACGCTTTTATACGAAGTTCACCACCTGGTAACTTATCAAAGTTAATCTTCTCACCTGGTTTAACACCAAGGTGCTGTAGTAAATCCCGCTTTAGCGTAATTTGTCCTTTTGCTGTAACTGTTAATGAAGACATAAAAAATTCCTCTTACTATATAATTATCTAATATATATAAAAGTAATGTAAAAATCAATTACTCACAAGAAACGAAATTGTGAAATAAACTCGTTTGCATACTGGAATGTGCACACCCGATTATACCTGATTTGAAATTAACAAGATATAAATATTTATTACGTATTTTGTACGTAAATAATAAATATTTACAAAATAAATAATAATTATTTATAGTTTTAATAAATACGTAATAAATAAATGTTATTTATTTAGTGTTTATTCATTGAATAAGGAATATCTTAATGCCTGTAATTACTATGTGTTCAACAAAAGGTGGTGTTGGAAAATCCACAATGGCATTAGTATTAGCTAACGTTTTTGCTAAAGCCGGATCTAAGGTGAAATTAATTGATGCAGACCCAAATCAACCACTTGTGACATGGATGAAAAGATCTGTAGATACAATGCCCAAAAATATAGAAGTTTCTGGAGACATTACAGAACAGAATATTGTTTCTTGCATTGATGATGCTGTAGAACAGTTTCCATTTGTTATTGTTGACCTTGAAGGTTCTGCTAATCTTGCGGCTTCTTTTGCTATAGGGAGAGCGGATTTAGTTTTGGTTCCTATGAGAAAAAAACAACTTGATGGAGATCAGATAGGAAAGATCATTGCTTTAATAAAACAACAGAGTCAGTTTTTTAAAAGAGAAATACCTTTTCGTATCGTATTTTCTATGACCAATACCTTAAACAGTCGCGAAGGACAGCATATAGAGAAAACGCTAGAAAAAGCTAACCTTCCTATTTTACCTGCTTCATTAACTGAAAGAGGAGCTTTTAGTGCTCTTTTTCAGATAGGGGGGTCTCTCTTTGATTTAGCATCTTCTGATGTGAATAATCCTCAAGCAGCACAAGAAAATGCAACGGTTTTTGCTAACGCTGTTGTGAAGGTATTGGATAATGAAAATTTATTAAAGGACAAAGTAGCATGACAAAAAGAGCTGAAATTGTATTACCGGATCTTCAAAATTTAAAACCGTTTACAAAAGCACAAAAAGTAGATGAACAAGAATTAGGTAAGATAGGTCAAAATAATGGTTTTACGACACGTCATAGTGTAGAAACAAAACGTGGTAGTGGACGTAGAAGACGTAGTTTAAAAACAGCACGATTAACACTTGCACTTGAACCAGAAGTAAGAGACAGTTTTTGGTCTTTAGCAGACGAACTTAATGAAGATGGTGGTGATTTTCTTAATCGTCTTATTGAAAATTACGTAAATAACAATTACACACAAAATAAACGATGATTATTTATTATTTACGTACAAAATACGTAATAAATATTTAAAATCTTCTTATGAAGAGAGAAGATAGCTGTATGTAATATAATTTTAAAAGTATTCATTCTATTCGGAAACCAACCACAAAATTGCTTTCTGTTTTTTAGGTTTTAGTTGTCTAAAACCTCTTAAAAGGCAGTATTCTTTACTGGAAATTCCTTCATCATAAGGGTATGAAATATTTCTTTTTTGTGAAAGATCTGTATAAAAAAAGGAGATATGAACATCTAGTATGTTAGCTATTTCCTGCAAGCGTCCAGCTCCTACACGATTTGAGCCTTTTTCATATTTTTGGATTTGTTGGAAGCTTACTCCTAATTTGTTTCCTAACTCTGTCTGAGAAATTCTCATGTGCTTTCTTCTAGAGCGAATTTTTTCCCCTACAGAAACGTCATTTAAATGTGGAGTTTTTTTTTGCACTTTAAATTCCCCCCTACTGGGTGCGAGCGCCCTCGCATTGGTATTCCGGGAGTTAAAAGTACTGAAGTTTGAATCAGTTTTTTGCTTTTAGTGCTTAAAGCACCTGGACATAGCAAAAACTCCCGGAATCCCGGGAAACCCACAGAGTGGGCTAATTTTTATGTTCAAACTTTAAGGCTTTTAATCCCTTATTAATCGCTGCGTATACGATTAAAACATTCGCTTACCAGTAAAGCAATTTCAGGAGATTGGCAAATAAAAATAGTTTTTATTTATAAATTTTATTTTTAATGAGAGGCTATCTGCCTCTCAAACTCTCCGGAACGCTCACCAAAATCATGACATCAGATCCGCGTTTAATGAGAGGACTAACAATCCTTG
>NZ_JBHIQC010000060.1:0-4007 GCF_042196385.1 Bartonella sp. AP150HLJHH
CCATAGGCACGTAGTGTATACATATCCGGTAAGCCACCTCTTGTGGTATAGCCATTTACCAGTTTGAAAGAGTTTTCTTCTGCTTTTCCAGAAACTTGAATGAGTGAAAGCCCCCGTACATTAGGAGCAGCAGAGGTATTTACTTGACTACTGTTCTTTTCTACGCGTCCTGAAACATAAACTGATGTGTTGCCAGAGACATCCCCATGGATCAAAAGTCTATCGGTTTTTTGGTCATTTATTGCAGCACCATCACTCCAAGCCGTGTTGAAGTAAATCTTTGCGTCACCAGAGGCATTGTAGACGGCTTGCGTGTCTGGTTTACCAGAACCTATATACAAAGTTTGGTAATGCTGTTTTTCTGTTGGCTTGCTAAACATAATGGAGCTGTTATCGAGATTAAGCGTAGAAATATCGGAACGAGATCTTTGAGCAATATCAAGTAGTTTTCCATCAGCATCTTTTTCATTGTTACTGATCTTCAACGTCCATTTTGTGTCGTTTTTCAGATCAAAGCGTGTTTGCCCATTTTCGTCATTTCTTACACCGCCTTGTAAGACAGAATGGTCTGCGGTTAAAGTAAACATTTCAACAGGTTTTGTCTTCTGCTTTATGTTTTTGAATAACGTATCTGCAAGGATTTTTGAATTTTTGAGATTAATTTTCCCCATTGATTCATCGGTATTTATTCCAATACCATTTTCAACGATCAGATCTGTATTGGTCAAATTAACTTCACTGTTTTGCCAATCTTGTGGATTACTATTACTTAGGCCGTTTAACTTATTTTGAGACAAATCTGCAAAATTTACCCCAGCAACCCCTGCTGTTGCAGAAGTATTTGCGAGATCAATATGTCCATTTCTGTTTATCTTTAGTGCAATTATTGTTGCATCTATTTTGTTTTCAGCGCCATTGACCATCTTAATCGTGCTATTGGATGCGACAAGTCCAAAATCAACTTTTTCAATCGTTGTTTTTCCGTTTAATTCAATGACGCTATTTGCAGCAGCATTTACACCCATGCTGGGTAGTTCGATTCCCTCAATATTTGTTCTCTTCCCTTTTATCGTTAATTCTTCACTTGTGATTTTGCCTCCATCGGTTACATAAAGGCCAAAGAGAGTCTTCGTAATCGTTGTTTTTCCTTTTAATTCAATGACGCTGTTTGGGCCCTCAGCTGATGCGCCTGTAACTGAACTTTCGCCATTTTCTGTGAGTGCAACATCTTTAACATTAATATATCCACCCAAAGTTGCATATAATGAATTATTACTCCCAGTAACAGTTCCTCCTGTCATGAAAATTTTTGATTGCTCACCAATGGCACTCAGCGCATTATGCTCAGATGAAATGATTTTCACACCATTGTTTAAAGTAATGCTACTGCCGTTTAGAGCAATTATTGCTTCTCCTTTTGCCTCAAAAGATCCGCCGGTGATTGTTATTTGAGATTTGTTATCTGCTAAGATGCTGTTTTTTGCTTTCGTGACGGTTACATTATTTAAAGTGACAATACTTCCTTTGTCAGCACTTATTCCTTTATCCATAAGAAAGTCATCATTTCCGCTTGATATTTTTACATCTTTCAGCGTGTTTTCTTTGCTGGTGGTGTTAAGAAATGATGCACCTACTGCTTTGTCTCCTGTGACCTCAATCGATCCTCCGGTCATCTTGATTGTCGCATTATCACTTTCGGCTTTAACACCGATCGAAGCATTTTTAATTGTTGTGTTACCATTCAATTCAATAGTGCTGGAACCTCTTGCAAATGCACCGAATTTTGTTCCTTTACCATTTGCTGTGAGCACAACATCTTTAACATTAATATATCCACCAGCTTTTGTGTATAATACACTATTGCTCCCAGTAACAGTTCCCCCTGTCATGAAAATTTTTGATTGCTCACCAATGGCATTGAGCCCATCACCGTTAAGTGATGTGATTTTTGCCTTATTGTTTAAAGTAATGATACTACCGTTTCGAGCATTGATTGCTGTTTCTTTTGCCTCAAAAGATCCACCGATAACTGTTACTTGAGTTTGGTTATCTGCAAAGATGCTGTTTTTTGCTTTTTTAACAGTTATATTTTTCAAAGTGAGTTTACTTTTTTTTTCAGCTTTTATTGCGTTATAGGGTTCGCTGTTTTCACTTGTTATTGTGACATTTTCCATATTTCCGTTACCAGCATTTAGCTGAATAGCGGTTTTATCAACATTGATAGAACCTCCTGTCATTTTGAATGTAGCGTTGTCCGATATATTAACGCCGTATTCATAGGAAGATTTAGTTCCAAGTGGAGCACCAATGATGGTATTGTCCGATAATTCAATCAAACTATCGGATCCTTTAACGGTGACAACGGTTGTAACAGATGGTGGTGTTGGAGAGCTACTCCCCAGCTTTAAATTCTTGCCGATGATTTTTCCACCCGTTTCTGCCCAAATATTCTCGTAGCTTTCTTTAGAGACTTCCATTTTTTTTCCATCAGAAACTTTAAGTTCTTTAAGTTCTTCCGCTTGTGTTTTGTGGTAGGTCCCAAATAATAGAATTGCTGCAATTGCTGTATACGATAAAAGAGATTTTTTAGACATTTATGTTCTCCTCACTTAAACTAAGCTACAAATATTTTTCCTGTTTTCCATATCTCCACTTGTTAGTAAGAAGAACAAACAATATAAGAAAATAAATAATGGTCTATAAAAAACATTCTTCCTACTCACTATTTTATAATTTACTTATAGTCAAATTAAAAAATATAATAATTAATGTATATATTTACATTTAATTCATATTATATTTATAGTTTTAGTTATTACGTATTAAATATATAATTAAAAATATTAAAATGATATTTAAGGACAATATTATAAGCAAATGATCGTTATTTGTTTGTAATTTTTAAGGGTATCATAGTACTTGTCATATATTTTGATGCATTAAGGAGAATAAAGGGGGCAGCATCGTTGGGAACAGCCGTCAGCAAAAATTAAAAAAGTTTACTTAATTTTAGATCTGAGGTGTTTTATATTGGATGTAATGTGTTTTATAAATATGCTAAAGAGCACTGATTGATGCTTTTATAAATCTTAGTTTCTTCTTGAGTATTTTGATAAAGTGGTTGATGTCTTTGTTTTTTGGGTGTATTTAATTAAATTATCTGCGTAAAGAAATATTTTGCAGTATGTTTCCTGTGTAAAGAGGAAAATAATAGTAGCTTGTGCTTTTTATCTACTTACGACAGTAAAACTTTACATTTTCTTTTTGCTTTGAGAAAAAGGGGAAGGGGATTTTATGAAGCAAGCGCGATTTATCAATAAACATATATGATTTATCAATAAATACATATAAGGTGTTTTTTCTGAAAGTTTTACTTTCACTTGGAGATGAAGCGCTTTGCGACATTTTTGTTTATGAGAGATAAATGCCATTCAATATCTAAGACAGCGTAAGGGGCAGATTTCTCAAAATCACTGAATTTATTCTCACCCTTAAGCATAACCACCCGCTTTAGTGCATATTTTCATTCTTTTGCGCAAAGACTGCTACATGCATTTCACGCTCCCCAATTCCAGCAAATTGGCAAGACCTTCCACAGCTGTCTTTTCAGGATTATAACGAAAGCGCTTTTTTGCCTGTGTACGAGCAATTACTTCAATCTGGTATGCATCAAAAACAATACCTAGCTTTGTCAATCAATAAATCTTGATGGAGATGATCTTGGGAGGATAAAGAACAAAAGCTATTCGAGCGATCTTTTTATGAAAGGGTGTCAAGAATAAAAAAGGCAGCATATTGTGCTGCCTTTTTGTTAAATTGAATAGAATGAATAGGCTTGCTTTTACAGCTTTGTGTTAAAACTGATAGCGTATGCCGCCTGAGAAATTTGCTCCAGATATACCAGTTTTCTGAAGCTTTTGTTGATAGCTGACATCACCATGAAGGGAGAAATTGTGAGACAGTTGCGCATTGATGCCAACGCCGCCTTCAATTGCAGGTCCCATAGG
>NZ_JBHIQC010000061.1:0-3385 GCF_042196385.1 Bartonella sp. AP150HLJHH
TGGGCAATTTCTTCATTGGGAGAAAATTCTATTTGTACCGATGAGCGTATGGAGCCAATAATTTTTGTGACATTATAAGCATCATAGTTGATAAAGCGAATGCGGCTATCGCTCGGCGCGCGGGTGGGAAAAACACTCGCGTAGCTTATATTCGTCAAAGAAAAGGCAACAGCAATCCTAAGAATGAGAAAAAGGAATTTTTTTGTCATGATCAGTTGACCACTTCCGGATCGGTTCTATATTCATTAACAATAAACCCTAGAGGATTTATCAAACGGTTTTGGACAGAGATAGGGGCATTGGTATATTCAAAGGTGAGTGTTGCAACCCAGTGGGTGATGAATTCTTTGTTGTTGTCGTTGTTACGCACAGTTCTGTAGTAACGCACTTGGGCGACATTTTCATTGATAAAGGAAATTGATTTTATTGTTATTGTAACGGTGGCGTTTTTATAAAGAAGTTGGGGACTTTGGGGATTTTTTGCTCCGTACCAACTGGCAAATCTTTCTCGTTCTTCAGGAGAAGAGAGGAGAGAGACGGTTTCGAAGTTATTTTGCGTTTCTTCTACGGCGAAACCTTCACGGGAGCGGACATATTTTGCGGCAAAATAGCGTGTAATGGCTTCGTCGACGTTTGTTGGTCCTTCTTTTAAGGCTTCTACGACTTCAACAATGCCGGTTGAATTGTCAACGCGGATGACAAAGGGTTCCACGGTTTTAAGGGGTGTGAGGGTGATGACCGCGAGAGAAGACATTATTGCAACAGCAACGGCTATGCCGGCGATTGCAAGCGAGATGCGGGTAGTGCGGCGTGAGGCGAGCATGCGATCTTGATCGAACGAGCGTGCTTCAGCAATATATTCTTCTACGGCGTTTTCTTTCATGCTTTTTGCCCGCAATCTTTGTAGGATTTTATTTCTTCATCCGTTAATTTTTGTGTGAGGAGCATTTCCAAATTGCCCTCTTTCACGAACGATTTTATGTCTTTATTGTCACTGATGATGATAGGTGTCGGGATAGGTTTTTTTCCTTCCCAATTCCACATCGATCTATTAAGTGGCCGCTTAGAATATCCATCACATTTTGGAAGTGACTTCAACGTGTTTGATGAAGACATACAGCCACTGAGAAAGAGAAACGGCAAGATAATCCCAATTTTTTTAACCCCCCGCATTTGTAGTATTACCTCCTCTAAATTTCGATGCCAAACCTCTAAAACCAGCAAGAGCACCACGACCAGCTAATCTGCTAGTGTGATGAGCTAAATGTGTTGATCCTGCAAGAGCTGCTCCTCCAGAAGCTAAAGCAGAGGCAATTCCGGGTAAATGGATAAAAAGATAAATCCCACCAATGCCAATAACCAAAAATTGAAGTACAGAAAACATGATATCTGTAAGGTCACCTGAAAGAATGTCCATTGCAAGACTTACATACACGTTACCAAGCAACACGACTAATACTTGCAAAATGATGAAGTTTGCCAATTGACCTAACCACGCTTCTGTAAAACGTCTTGTCGCTGAAAATAGACCAAAACCTATAAATATTGGTCCCACTGATATGACAAGAAATGATCCAAATTTAGCAAATATTGTGACGATAAAACCAATGGTGCAAAAAATCCCAGCAATCACTAAACAGATTAAACCAGCAATCCAGTTAACAATATACGTACCAACTTCAGTCCATCCGTTGTATTTATTTGCTGCGTCAAAGGCGTGCGCATAAGCATTTTGTATCATATTGTCCCAGACATTCTTATCAGAAACTGCACCTTGCGTAGCATTTGAAATGGCATTCGGCAGATCAGTGAAAAATATATTTGTGATCCATGTGTTATAGTTAGCGGCATTTGTGGCGAGTGTAACGATGATGCCAAGTTTGAAAGTTGTCGCTATAAAATCCCACAATGGCATAGAAGACCGCCCATAGATAATATTGTAACCTATAAATGCTATATATATTGTACAAGCTGCTGTAAGAGGAGCAGATAAAGCGCCTGAAAGATTGCTAATAGATTTACCCATTATATTTGTAAGAGAATTCATTAAACGATCATCTATTGTGGTAAATATATCTTTTGTTACCATTGAATATCCATTTTATAATTTTTTTTAATACTTTTATTTCTGATTGTTATAATAATTTTTATGGATCGAAATTGTTTTCGCTTTTTTCTTTAGCTCTCCGTTTTTCATATTCAGCTTTTCTCTTAGCTTCTTCTTCTTGTTGTTTTTTCTCAAATTCTTCTCTACGTTTACGATTTTCTTCGTCAATTTTTGCCCGACGTTCTTCATGAATTTGATGATCGGCTAATCGTGCATTTTGACAGTTTTTCGAATTTCCTGTAAATCCACATCTCACCGCCCATTCTTTAAGTAAATTTTCATCTTTCTTAAAATCTTCTACACTGTAGGTTTTTTCACATCCAGCGGTGATCAGCCCTGTGCTAAGTAGTAGTGCTGCGATAATAACTTTGTTCATGATTAAGTCCCTCTTTAACTTTTAATGACCGCGAAGTTGATTTGCATAATCTTGGTATCTTTTACTAGCTTCTTCTCTAATCCGTATGGCTTCAGCTTCAGATTGAGCTTGTTGAATCATAGAAGTAGCTTGAGTTTGTAAAGCCTCTGCTTGTAATATTGCTTGTATAGCTGCTAATTGTGTTTGAGCGTCTTGAACTTCAGCAGCGGTTTTAGCATTTTTGAGTTTTTCAATAATCTTACTAATGGCTTCTTTCTTTTTATAGGCATCTTCGTAAACAGCTTGCCCTGTTGCTGCTTGTCCTACATTGCGATTGTGCAATTTTTCCACTTCTTGCTTGTAAAAGGCATCAACAGCTTCTTTTGATCCACTACCACCCGATGGTTCTTTATATAAAAGTTTTTCCTTCCATTTTTCAGTGTTTCCGCTACCACCCCCGGTACCATCTATTGATTGTTCTAAATGATTAAAATCAGAGGGGAAAGCAGCATTATTCCCTTGTTTGTTGAGCAATTCTTGAAGAGCGGATAAATCAGGTTTTCCATTTAAGGAACTATATAATTGTTTCGCTTGATCGAGTTGATCTTTTAATTTTTCAAGCTGTTGTTTGCCTTGTTGAACTTGCTGTTCTGCTTTTGCAACTTGTTCTCTCAATTTTTTGGCTTGCTCTATATTTTCCAGCAGTATTTTATAATCAAAGGGACCACCTCCAAATGCATTTGCTTGAGGTCCAAAAGAAATTGCGCAAAGAGCTGTTGCCAATAAAAGTTTTTTCATTGTTTTGACCTTTCTTGAAAAATAGGAAGCCATTTTTCTGGAGATTCACCAACTTCATCCATAATGGTCTCTAGGAGTTCAATATTCTTGGTGGTGCCACTTAAAATGGCTATTTCATCATCAAA
>NZ_JBHIQC010000062.1:0-3328 GCF_042196385.1 Bartonella sp. AP150HLJHH
CTCTGTTCTATTCATTGTAATTCCTCATAATTACGAATTAATCGTAATGGAGAAATACTTCCCCCACCCCATAGACTAGAGTTTCTGGCAAAAATAGATGTCTTTTGCCATGTCAGAAGAATACGAAATTTGTTATGGTCATGCTTTAGGATTTCCTTGAATATGAAATGCATGGCAATCCCAATAGTTACAAGAAAAATATTGCCTATCACAATAAACAATATCATCGTTCCTATCGCATTTAATCCCATAGCTTCCACCGTCACGCCTGCGATCATTGCAGGGCGCGTGCAAGCAAGAAATAACGTATCTTCTGTTAGCTTATCGCGCTCTTTCATGGCTTTGACAGACAAAGTTTAACTAGAAAACATTGCTGCGATTTGTGGTGCACCAAAGATAATGCCGATGCCAATACAAACAAAGAAAGCTTTACGCATTTCAACATAACCAGCAATCCATGCAATCCCAACACCGGCAATCGCAATGGTCGCGATTGATTTTGCAATTGGTCCTGTTAAAGCTTCAATTATTTTTTGAAGAGCACTTTCAATTTTTCCGAAGCCGCCTGCGGCAAATGCTGGTTCACTCAGTGCGATGAAGGCAATAAACAGCATAAATGCTGTTGTTAACCATTTCTTTTGTGTGTTGGATAGAGTAGTTTTTGGTAAGATGTGTTCACAACTGAACGAATTATTCATGTTTTTCATGAAAAACCCCCACGCTATTTTGAAGTTAAAAATTAAATTAATAGTTAAAATATTAATCTACCCTATAAAATGAAAAAACTATTTTTTCTACTATAAAATTAAAAATATTTAATCTTTATCTTAGATAATATACTAATATTCAAAATGATACTTTTAAAATATCTTAGAGAAGCGCCTAAATATATTATATTAATTTATATTATTATTTTTTGATACTTTTATTTCAGTCAACATAATGAAAATTCTTTTTTTTAAAGGATCAGAAAAGACAATAGAAAACCCTGCTTAAAAAGCACAAAATGTTTTATGGTCGAGCAAATTTCAACAACCAGAAGATTGGCGAAGAGATCATGGAAGCTATAATCCCATTGACCATTATTGATAAAACGTTCTCTCAAGCGCTACTGAAAAATCAAGGCAATATTCCACTACGAACTTTATAAGAAAAAACTTAATCATAATCTACACAGTCCCTAGTGGACAATTCTTGCAAAGAAAAATTATTGTGTTTAAAATTCATTTACTCGTATAGGTTGTTTTTACAGCGCTATATAAGAGGGCATTTCCTTAGTTATATGTCATTTCGCTTTGCTGTTGTTGTAGGTTGTATTAGGTTGTATTGCCATAAAAACAGTTGTTTGAAAGCTTTACCATATTGAAAATCTTTTTTTTTTAATATAGCTTTGACCTTGATACGCTTTTTTTGAGCTATGAGTCGTTTCAAATAGAGGGAAATATAATGGCAAAAAAATAAAAACCCAACTGCGTTAACAGAAGGGTTTCTAAAATATCCGTACTAGCTATACGGTGAATTAAATTACATAAAGTAATTCCTAGTTTAATTTATCGTGATGCATTCTGCAAGAGAAATTTTGTGGAAAAAGGGTATTTTTAACATTTTTTTTGCCTCCAATAGAGAGGTTTTAAAAATTATGGTTAAAAAAACATCTGGTAGAAAATTAACTTCAAAGCACTGGGAATATATAAAAATTGCTGATAATACTGATATTGGACACATTAGTAGAAGCCAACTTATTTTTCTTGTACAAGAATTACCTATAATTGGTCTTATCAAAGGAACGGAAGTCCATTTATTAACCAAACTTTTGAATACTGTACCCGTTTCGCATTTTGAAAAAGGTAAAATTCCACTAGTTTTTAAAAGCAACCATCAAATTGGTCTAGAAATTGGTTGTACGTCTGTTCATGTAAGTAGATTACTTTCACGCCTTTTTGATAAAGGTCTTATTGTGATGCGGGATTCTGGTAATTATAAACGCTATAGTTTTAATTCTGCTAATCACGTACCAATTGCTTGTGGTATTGACCTTAGCATTTTAATCGCGCGTTACCCTGAACTTCAGCACTCTATTTTAACGATTAAAGAAGAAAAGAAACATCACGATATGGTTGTTAGGACCTTTTGTGGTGTTTGTCGTCGATTGCAGCTTCGTATTGAAGAGATAAAATTTACATCTATTGCTTCAATGTTTTTAAATCGTATTAATAAGATTAAATCTGTTCTTGGGTCCCCTTTTAAAGCGTCTACCTTTAAATTGGAAAAAGCTATTAAGCTTTTTAATTGGCTCCTAGATCGTTTATTTTTTACAAAAATGTTATGCACAAATAACAAAAATGTTATGCAATTACATAATACAACCCCTAACTATAATTGTAATTGTAACAAAAATGAGTGTTCAGAATTATCTGAACACACTCAAACCATTAATGTGACCTCCGGTCACGATAAAATGACTTATGAAAATATAGAGAAAGGCAAGACCGAAACATCACTTCCCTCAAAAGGTAGTACATTGCCTCAAATTAAGCCGGAGATACTAGAAAAGGCTTTACCAAATGCCGTCTTGTTTTCTGAATATAGTCTCCAAACAGAAAGCGATTTGATACGTTCTATGTATCCTATGTACAGAATGATTAAAGTTTCAGAACATGCCGCTGAACAAGCTACAAAAATCATGGGGCTTAAAAAAACAGCTCTAGCCATTGCCATCATTTTTGAAAAATATGCTAGAGGACTTGTAAAATCACCAGGGGGATATCTCCGCGGCATGATTGATAAAGAAAAAAAGGGAGAATTGTATCTAGAGCGTTCTTTATTTGCTTTATTGAAACAAGCTGATCAAGAAGAAATAAATAGTTTAAACTTAGAAAAAAATCAGAAAATAAAGCTAAACGAAGAAAAAAGCTCTTTGTTTGAGTTTGAACTCAATAAAACGTTAAATAATCTAAAAATGCCAAAGTTTACATAAATAATAATTTATATACGAAATAAATATTTTAATTATTTATCGTTATTTTTTAAAGGCGTAAAGGAGGTCGAAAATAGTAAAAATTTTTGATTTTGAAAAAGGAGAAAGAGATAAAATGATCAACTTATCCTAGCGGGGATAGTTTGTTATGACCTCTCTCTCCAAAAAAAGATATATACAAGATATTTTTATTTAGCAATTATTTTATTAGTTTTTTATACTTTTAAAAGAAACATTAAAAATATTAAATATTTTCAGTTAATCCTTATTTTTTAATGAGAGGCTATCCGCCTCTCAAACTCTCCGGAACGCTCACCAAAATCATGACATCAGATCCGCGTTTAATGAGAG
>NZ_JBHIQC010000063.1:0-3302 GCF_042196385.1 Bartonella sp. AP150HLJHH
ATTATGCTATTCAGGATGTTCGGAAAGAAGCAAGACAAGCTGCTGCTATTGGTCTAGCGGTGTCCAACTTACGTTACAATGATGCACCAGGAAAGTTAAGTGTTGCACTTGGTAGTGGTATATGGCTCAATCAGTCCGCATTTGCTATTGGAGCTGGTTATACATCTGAAGATGGAAATATTCGCTCTAGTCTATCTGTGACAAGTGCCGGAGGGCGCTGGGGTGTAGGTGTAGGATTAAGCTTAACTCTAAATTAATAAAATTCACTACGATTATTTTCAAAAACGCTCCTGTCTATACAAGACAGGGGCGAGAAGAGTTACACGATTAAAAGAACGGTTCCCACAAATAACAGTGCCAGCATTAATGTTGAAAATAAAAAAAGAGAAAATGTCTGAAGAGTGGTGTGTTTTACGCAAATTTGACAGAAGTCGTGGAGGGGGCTAGTTGGTTGTTACATGACAGTAAGCAGCGGATTAAGAAAGTTTTTGATGATGCGAAAAAATATGTAGATAAATATTTTTCTGAATCCAAGGATAATGCGATGAGTAATGGTGTTAACGAATCGAAATCCTCCACCGATATGAAGTTTGATATTTTAAGTTATGACATTAAGAGCGTACGCAAAGAGGCAAGGCAAGCCGCCGCCGTTGGTCTAGCAGTATCCAACCTACGTTACTTCGACGAGCTAGGATCTTTGAGTGTCTCATTTGGTAGCGGCACATGGCGTGGACAATCCGCATTTGCCCTTGGTGCTGGTATACATCTGAAAACGGAAAAATCCGCTCTAATCTCTCTGCCACGAGTGCTGGTGGTCATTGGGGCATAGGTGGTGCAATCACTCTGAAAATAAAATAATACGAACAACGAAAATAGAACAAAACATCCACCCTTATTTATTGAAATAAGGGTGGATATTTTTTTTACAGACGCACAGTATTTATCTAGAGATAAGCATAATATTTGATGAGGCTATAGACTGTGAGGTTTTATAGAAGATTTTCTATATTTTGTTGAAAAAAGATCACAGTAGAATCCATATTGCTAAAAAGCTATATTTTTATGTTGCTATTTTCTTGAACAGCCTATAGCTGTATGAAAATGTATATTAGTAAGACTCATTTTGATAAAATAATTCAAAGGGGGATAAGTAGTGCGTAAAGATAAAAGGTACATCACAGGACCGCGCATATATCATTATATGATATATTAAAAAGAAAAAATCCAACTAAAAAGCCAGTTATCCAAGGAAAACTATATTCCGGACATATTACAATTTCTTTTTACTTTACTTATTATTAACAAAACCATGCTTTCTAATAAAAATAAAGTCTATAATTAGGAAAATACATACTACAACCTAGTACAAAGGATTTTATAGTAACCGCTACCAAGTAAAATGTAATATTAAATATAAAGACCCCTTTTTAGTTAGAAAAAACAGCACACTAAAAAACTTAGACTCTAAATGTGTCATCTTTATGTCCACAAAACATAATCAAAAAAACAAACATTTAGGTCTCAATACAGAGAGCGCAAACAAAACTAAAGACTCAAAATGTTCACACTCTAAGCAATAATCGTCTACTCTGAATTCCAAAGAGATCAATAATGCTAAAATGTGTCTTTTTTATGTTTTGGAGGTGTTTTTAAGTTTTTTCATTGGAGAGTTTGTTATGAAAAAATTATATGCCCCACAAGCTGCGAGTGAATTAAAACGTTCTCGTTTTTCTTTTGTTAAAGTTCTTTCGTTGGCTATAGCGGCTACATTCTTATCGAATGTTACTCCTAGTTTTTCGGCAAATGTCGATTTAAGCAAAATGTTCCTTGAAGGTGTCGAGAGCGCTGTTGTAGGAGCTCCACAAAATGTTATCTCTGCTTATGATCGCGATAACAGTGATTTAGAGGCTTCTAGTGCATCAAAGGAAAATTATATAACAGCGTTGAGTGTTGCGACGACACCTAAGGTGGATGTTGCCAGTGACTACGCAAATTTTCTCATCAATACTCTTTCTAGTAACAGTGATAATAATTCCACAATAAATGCTTTGACGACAAATGCTTTGACAACAAGACAACTCATTCCTGTTAGTCAACTGCAGCGAGGTGGTGACAGAGGTATTGAGTTGGGTGAGGGGGCGAATGCGCCCTCTGTGTCGTCTATTGCGATAGGCAATAAGCAAGACTGTGAAGGCAAAAACTGTTATTACTACGCTGCACGTGCGTTAGCTGAAAGAGCGATAGCTATCGGTTTATCAGCTTATGTTGAAAATTATGAGGGGATTGGTATTGGTACTAATGCAACAGTATCAGCTGATAATGGTGTAGGTGTAGGTGCCTTTACACAGGCGACAGCAAAAAATGCTATCGCTTTGGGGTATGCAGCAAAGGCGACAGGTTTGAGTAGTATTTCTATAGGGCGCTCGGCGCACTCTTTGGGCCAGCATAGTATCGCAATAGGTTCTGAAGATACTAAAGATGATTATACAACTGCGAAGGCTGATTATTCAACGGCTGTTGGTTCTGTTTCTAAAGCTTTGGAATATGCTACGACTGCTATAGGACATCGTGCAAAGTCAGCCGCAAAGAATGCTACTGCTTTGGGTTTTTATTCAGAAGCAACGGCAGAAGGAAGTGTTGCTCTAGGAAGCGATTCTGTATCTGATAGGGCTGCCTCTGCTTTGGGTTACACTTCTTTGTTGCAGGGTCCTTCACAAAGCGCCGAGGCGCAATGGAAAAGTACGCGGGGCGCAGTGAGTGTTGGTAATTTTGCTAAGGGTATAACGCGACAAATTACAGGCGTAGCAGCTGGGAGTGAATCTACCGATGCAGTTAATCTTAGACAGTTAAAAGACTTAGAAAGTGTCGTAAGAAATGAAGTTGCTGATGTAAGAGGCAGTATTCTTCTTAAGAAAAATGATGAGACAAAAGTTATCACTATTGGTAAGGATCTATGGGAACGATTTGATCTTGATTTTAGCGGCCCTAAAAGCGACCCTCGGACCATTTCAGGTGTGGGCGCTGGAATGCTTTCGGAAGAGTCGACGGAAGCAGTCAATGGTTCTCAGTTGTTTACTACAAATCAAAATGTTACAACTGTAGCCACGAATATAGCCAAGTATTTAGGTGGTGGCGCTAAATATGAAAATGGCGCGTGGACCGCTCCTAAATTTACTGTTAAGTCCGTTAAGGATGATGGCGAAACAGAAAACAAAGAATATCCTGATGTAGCGGATGCACTTGCCGGTGTTGGAAGTTCTATCACGAATGTTCAGAATAAATTGACTGAACAGGTTAATAAT
>NZ_JBHIQC010000064.1:0-3132 GCF_042196385.1 Bartonella sp. AP150HLJHH
TTATGTGAAACACCCATCTTCTTCGCAAACGCACGAACCGATAGACCCTTACGCTTCTTCTTATTCATAGTTGCTCCTTGCCTTCTTCTCTGCCATAAGAAGTAAGAGTTTACTGTGTTACGAATGATTGACAATCGGGTATAATCGGGTATATATTCCGGTATGAAAACAGATACACTCCAAATTACACAAGAATTGTTGGCTCTTATTACTGAGATTGATGAGTTCAAAGGGGCATGGCGCGCTCTTGGTACTCTTGCACCTGAGCGATTGAACGCCCTTCGCCATATTGCTACTGTTGAAAGTATTGGATCTTCTACACGCATTGAAGGGAGTAAGTTAACAGACCGCGAAATCGAACAGCTTTTGGTAAACTTAGAAATTAAACGTTTCAAGAGTCGTGATGAACAAGAAGTTATCGGTTATGCCAAGGTTATGGAAACAATCTTTCAATCTTGGAGTGATATTTCTATTACTGAAAATCATATTAAACAACTTCATCGTGATCTTTTGTGTAATAGTGAGAAAGATCAACGACATCGAGGTGAATATAAGACTTTACGCAATGATGTAGCAGCATTTAATTCTCAAGGGAAAATGGTTGGCATTGTTTTTGAAACAGCTACACCATTTGATACACCATACCGAATGCAAGAGCTTATTACTTGGTTCAATAAAACCAATGAATTAAAGGATCTTCATCCTTTACTTACGATTGGTATTTTTAATGTAACATTTTTAGCTATTCATCCTTTTCAAGATGGAAATGGACGTTTAAGCCGTATCTTAACCACCCTTCTTTTGTTACAAAAAGGTTATGTTTATGTACCATATTCATCACTTGAAAGCATTATTGAGAATAATAAAGAAAGCTATTACTTAGCTTTAAATCAAACTCAAAAAACAATTTATACTAAAACACCCAATTGGGAGCCTTGGATACTCTTTTTTTTACGTGCTCTACAAAAACAAAAACGCCAATTAGAAATAAAAATAGAGAGTGAAAAAAATGCTCTTTTTTCCTTATCTGAATTGGCTCTTAATATTCTTGATTATGTGCGTAATCACGGACGTGTTACAACCCGCGATATGGTGCGTGAGGTTGGTGCAAGCCCTAATACACTTAAAGTAACTTTTACATCATTAGTTGAAAAAGGTCTTTTGATACGTCATGGTGGTGGACGATCAACTTGGTATAGTGCACCTTAATTTTATTGCCTTCTTAACCACCTCCCCGCCTAAAAGACGAGGAGATAAAATTATGTTGTAGGTCTAAGCTACTTTTGCAATCGGGTTCTCCAAAGTAGGAACATAGGCTCGCAACAAAGAATCCATGCTATGCGGTAGTTCTGAATCTCCAAAATCTGTTAGAACTGTCAAGATTTTAAGTATATTTGGTACTTCATCTTGAAGTTTTAAAATCAAAACCTTTTCTACCAGACTCATGATGTCAACCAAAGCAGTACATTCTTTGTCGTTAATATTTTCATCATTAGAAAATTGAAACAACGCTATCCACAAATCGCATAAGAAGTCGACACTGGTGTTCATTGTACACCTCCATGGATTTGTTCTCTCAAACATGCCAATCCTCTGGATGTAATTTTTGTTGAAGGGAGCACTTTTTCTGTACCATCAGGTCTTTGAATGGTAATAGCAGGACAATCCATAAATCCTTTCTTGATCTTGTCCTGATAAGGTAACAGTGGCGCCCCTGGAGCACGCCGATACACCCAATCATGTTTACGCAAGTAATCAGTTAAATCCTTTGGTCTTACTTCCAACATCTTTGCTGCTTCTATCAAATCAAACAAACCATCAGAGCGTTTTAAACCTTCCAAAGCCTCTGCTTTTGGAGCTAATTTAGCAATGATATTGTCTTTCCGCTCGTTTTCATCTTTTAAATGCGTTAAGACACCAAGCATTACTGCTGGACTGGAGTAGTCCATCGATTGAACATAGGATTGCTTTATCTCGCCCCTACGCCATGCAACAAATAATTTAATAAGCATATAACGGACTTGAGAAGATTTTTCTGTATTCGATAATGTCGCAATCAATAACGTCTGCTCTTCGTTAAGCCAATATTCTGTTACGTTATTGCCCTTTATTACGTGCGCCACAGTGGCGCACCTCCCAAACCGTTCTATTTCTTGCATATTTCTTGTAATTAATTTTCTAACGTCACGTGTACGAACAAACCCTAATTTTTCTGCTAAATCCACATCGCGAACACGAGGCTCGTTTTCGACTTCTCGTAATTTGATTAATTTGTCTTTATTGATAGGTAAGTATGTGCTATTATTCATTGTAATTGACCTCTTTCAGGTTAGTTAGATGTAAAGCGTTAGAGAGAGTTTTTGCGGACTTATGCTCTAGCGCTTTTTCTTTTTTGAGAATGTTAATTATTTCAGATGAAAGAGAGCGATCATTCTCAGTCGCCCGATTAAACAACCACTCCTTTAATGTATGTGGCATATTTATTTTATATTGGATCGTTTTCATTTTACCTCCATATGCACATATTTAGTACCATAAAGGTACCTTGTGTCAAGTGTATTTTAGGTATATTTTAGGTGCATGACAAAAAAAGATCGTGTGCAATTTAAATTTCTCATTCCAATTGAACTGAAAAATCAATTGGAAGAGCTTGCTGAGGCAAATCATCGTAGCCTTACGGGGGAAATTCTTGCTCGTTTAGAAGATTCTGTCCGCACTACCGTTACATTAAATCACCTGCTGGCAATGAATTCAGAAGATCTCAAAAAGCTCCTTGAACAACTACTCGTGAATAAAAAACAATAAGATGCCACACATAGCCCCCTCAGAACGCTTTAAGCCTTCAAGCGCTTCTGCTTTTGGTGCTAATTCTGCAATAACATGATCTTTCTGCTCTATTTGACTTTGTAAGTGATTCAAAACACCAAGTAATGCCTCCGGTTTAGAGTAGTCAACTTGTGGTGTGGCTACCTGTTTTTCCAATTCTTGCCAGCGGTCAATGATTTTGGCTCGTAAAGCAGTGCTGTAACCAGAAACAAGAATTAAACATTCACGTTTGGGTAAATTATAACAAGGGCGTGTTTTTCCTTGTTCATCAATATAACTGCTTAAAAACTTAGCCGGCTCAAATTT
>NZ_JBHIQC010000065.1:0-3111 GCF_042196385.1 Bartonella sp. AP150HLJHH
GCATCACCCGTTGCATTGTAGACTTCTTGCGTGTCTGGTTTACCAGAACCTATATGCAATGTTTGGTAATGATCTTCGGTTGGTCCATTAAAGATAATGGAGCTGTTATCGAGATTAAGCGTGGAAATATCAGAACGAGATCTTTGAGCGATATCAAGGAGATTGCCATCATCATCTTTTTCATTTTTGCTGATTTTCAACGTCCATTTTGTATTGTTTTTCAGATCAAAGTGCACATTTCTGTCTTTAGCAATATTTGCTCTGCCCTCTAAAATAGACTGATCTGCGCTTAATGTGAAGGTGCCGTTGGAGATCGTTTTAACCTCTTTACCATCCCACAAATCTTTATCTTTCCATGATGTTTTGTCCCAAAAAATACCATCTCCTAATAATACGTCAGCATGGACTTCTGATTTTTTAAGATTGACTGTGCCGATTGATGGAGCAGCAGCATCTTCGATGCTTTTTTCAACAACAGTTCTAACGAAAATTCCTGTACCATTTTCAGCATGAAGCTCTGCATTAGTCAGATTGATCTCATTACTATGATATTTTTGCGGATCATGAGAGCTATTCGGATTATTATCAAAGAAAGTTGCGAATTGTAAACTGGCAACTTCTGCTGTGGCAGAAACATCTGTCAGATCAATATGTCCGCCATTTATTACAACCAGTGCAGCCATTTTTGCTTCTATTGTATTTTTCTTCCCCTTCTGAGGAGTATCGGATTGGGTATCTAGGCCTTTAGAATTAGTATCAATAGCACGATTGCTCGTTTTAATTGTGCTACCTTCAATGACAAAAAGACCAACATCAACATTTTGAATGGTTGTTTTGCCATTGAATTCAACTATACTATCGGCATCCCAAATGTTTACACCAACGGTTGCTGCTTCGGACTCACCACCGGTTATTGTTAAATCTCCGCTAATGATTTGACTTCCACCGTCTGCATAAAAACCTTCATCGACATTTTGAATGGTTGTTTTGCCGGTTAACTGAATTTCACTACCAGAATCCTCTGTCCGTACACCAGTGCTTATTTTGCCGAGATTTTCATTAATTGCTTTACCACCGACTACTGTTAAATTTTCGCTGGTAATTTTGCCACCATTTATTGCTCTAAGACCCTTCAAAATATTATTAATCGTTGCCGTTCCATGCAATTCAATTCTGCTATCAGGACCAAGTGCAAGTGCACCGGTTCCCGCGTCATTCGTTGTTAAAGCTATATCCGTGACATCAATCTGTCCACCATTTCGTGCCTCAAGCCCATGTGTGAATTTTTCAATGGTTGTTTTTCCATTTAGTTCGATCTTGCTGTTAGGCAGGTCAACTCCTACACCAGTGCTTTCTTCTTTTGCTCCAGAACCGATGAGTGTTAAATTTTCGCTGGTGATTTTACCACCATCAAATGCTCCAAGACCGTTCAAAGCATTGTTAATCTTTGTATTGCCTTTTAATTCAACTATGCTATCAGAACCAAGTGCAAGTGCACCGTTTCCGAAGTTATCGGTTGTTAGAGTAACATCCGTAATTTCAATACGTCCACCATTTTCTGTAAGTAATGCGCCTTCATGTCCATTCAAATTTCCTCCTATGACAGTCCCTCCTTTCATTGTGACCTTGGATTCTATACCATCTGCATGGAGTGCATTACCCTTAGATGATGCGACTGTAACATTGTTGTTTAAAGTAATGATGCTGCCGTTTCCAGCATATACCCCATCAGTTTCCCCATCGAGTGATCCTCCAGAGATTGTTATTGTCGAGTGATCATCTGCAAATATGCCTTTTAGTGCTTGAGTAACGGTTACATTGTTCAAGGTTACTGTGCTGTTTTTAGCACTTATTCCTAAGGATAGTGAACTGTTATCGTTTTCACTCGATATTACCACGTCTTCCAGCTTGTTTTTTTTACTCTTACTGTCAGAAAAGGAAGCACCAGTGCTAGATAAAATGCCAGATGAGGAGGCCTCCATTCCAGAATATGTAATTGTTCCCTTAGTCATTTGAAGTGTAGCACCGTCTTTGGCTTCAAGGCCTAAGAAAATACCAGAACCAGTGCCTTTAATGGTTGTGCCATCCAGTAACTCAATCGCACTGTTAGCACCTTCTGCTGTTACAGCATAGACGGTTTGGTTTGTGCCTTGGTTTATATCTTTATTCGTAACAATGGTTAAATGTTTTCCAATGATTTTGCCACCGTCTTTTGCGTGAATAGTTTCGTAGGTTTTATCGGATACTTCTTGTTGTTTTCCCTCAGAAACTACGAGGGTTTCAGCATGTGCACTGAACTGGATGTTGAACAGGATAATAGCGGCTGCAGCCGTACATGATAAAAGGGATGTTTTATACACTAGTATTCTCCTTATGAGAGCCCCAAAATATTCATTTCCCCGCGAACTTCATAAGAAGAAGTGAAAATGGATAGTTGTTATTACTTTCAGTAATTGTTTTTAATTTGGTAAGACATTTTTGGTTTTTTGTCAAAATTAAAAAATAATTGATATTAATTATGTATACTACAAAATGTATTTATAATGGATTTTATTTAAAGAATTATAATTTTGAATATTATTATTCAGAGAAATATTGTGAGATACTGATATAGTGGTACCATAACATCTTTTACATGATGGTAGGGATTATTATATGACGCAAATTGGGGTTATGAGGGAACAAAAAAGGATGTAGAAGAAGCTAGTAAAAAAGCTAACTTACTTGGGCTTAAAGTGGGCTTTCATCTTTCAACACAGTGGTATTAATTTATTTCTAATAGACTTTTCTTTTTTTCAAAGTAGGAAGTACTGTTCATCCACTGGGAATGGAAGTGCTCTGTTGCGTTTGTTGTGTCTTGTCTTGGGGATTTTCGTAAAGAACTAAGTATAAAGAGGGAAGGGTGCTTTAAAAGGAAAAAGGATGACTTTAATGTACAAAAAAGGCAGCATATTGTTGCTGCCTTTTTTGTTGATGCATAGAAAAGAAATACGCTGTTTTGACAGTTTTGTTTTAAAACTGATAGCGTATGCCACCTGAAAAGCTTGCACCACTTATACCAGTTTTCTGAAGCTTTTGTTGATAACTTACATCACCATGAAGGGAGAAATT
>NZ_JBHIQC010000066.1:0-3083 GCF_042196385.1 Bartonella sp. AP150HLJHH
TAAGCGCCCCTTTGCTCTAACGTCATTCCATCTGTACCACTTATCCAGTCATACAAATGGAATCTTATCCATGGCATTGCATTAGACATGCGCGCCCCCTTCTTTTATTAAATATAAATGAGTGATCATAATCCCCCCCTTAAGGCTCTACGTATTTATATGTGTGTTATGACAGAGCGTGTTGTGATTGCCTGTCTTGAAAAAATGTTTATGAAAAAGTATCCTCCCAACGATTCTAAAAAAGTGGGGAGGGGAAAGATGCAAGAATGGATAAAGATATTTCTTACAGGTTTCCTGTCATTTATCGGATCACTTTCAGTAGCGCTTATTTTAAGAAATAAAGACCGTAAAGAAGCCGCAAAAAAACGAGCACAAGATAAGAAATGGGTAATCAAGAAATTTGCAGAAAGCGAAAAACAAACTGCAGCTCTTGAAGAGCAAGCAAAATCAACAAAAGATATTGCAAAATGGTCAGAAGAACATATTAAAATTTTGTTAGATAACAAAAGAGTACAGGATTTAGGACCGCCACTTTCCATATATGCAACTGGACCGCATCTTCCAACAAAGGACAAGTGGACGCTTCTTTTCTTAAAGGTAGAAAATAATGCACAAACTGTCGTCCATATTTTAAATATAAAGCTAAAAGATAGTTCTCGCTTTATTCTTGGATATGGCATCATATACAAACCTGAAACAAGATGGCAGCAAATGCAATCACCATATGTTAATCCTGATGCTAAGCCAACGTCACACAAATCACGCGGCTTCTGTGATAAAGCGAAGAATTTTCGAACGGGACCAGAAATCGATGTTAATATTTCTGTAGCTCCCTCAGAAGGCAAACCTTCGAGAATCCTTATTTTTGTAGCAGCACGTGAAGAAGATATAAAAGACCAAGTTACTTTAATCATTACCCATACATCCCCACTGCAACCAGAAACAAAAATGACTGTAACAACACAAACTAGCCTCATAGACTTTAAAAAAGTGGATTAACTCAATTCAGACGCACACTACACGCATCATTTATTAATTTGATTTCTTCTTCTCTTTTTTCGATGAGGTCATCCCTTAAGATATCAAGCTTATTTTTGACTAAGGCTGTAAACAAGATCAGCTCATTTAAGCGATAAAAAGATGACAACTCTTGAGCAAAATAATTATCAAACCAAGTTGTGAAAGCTTGCGTAAACACAGATAAAAACCATTGATTAAAATCATCGTACGGAAATAACGGAAAATATTTTCTATTATCACGCGCAAAGATACTATGCAGCATATAGACAAGACAACCTGTTGATGAGGGATCTATCCTTATTTCAAAACATGCATCTTGAGGCGAACGGAGACCATAATATATGGTTTTCTGTCCAATCTTATTAACAAGATCAATCAACTGAACTTTGCTTATGGAGATTTGTGGGACATCTATCATCTCTGATCTTTCTTTTTAAGAGTCTAAATGCTGCTGTTGTGACAGGGCGCGTTGTGATTGCCTGTCTTGCAAAAATGTTTTTGAAAAAGGAACCTCGCAATGATTCATTGTTAATTAACAATCCTCATTTTTGGCTCAAATGACGCAAGTTAAAAAACTTCTCCTGCAAAAATAAAATCGATCAATCTCGGTTCTTCTTTTTTGTTGATTAACTCAGTGATTTTATTGTTTAATTCATCAATAACTTTCATCTGTGAAGCTAACTTTAGCCTTTGGCTGTATAGCGTTTCATTTTTTTGCTTAATTAAAGAGGATAGGTTTTCAAGTACTACTTGCTGTTGTTCAATTGACTTATCTCGCTCTGCAAGAGTTGCTTCATGCTATCTCATCCAACTATCAAATTGTGACTTATGCCATTCTTCTTGTTTTGCAAGAATTTTTGTATGAGTTCTATGTCGTTTTATAAGATCTTCTATGCTACAATCACGATCCGGTATTTGTATAAATTCTTTCACAAACTTATCTCCATTCTCAATTTTCGTATTACAACCTATTGATCTACAAATCCGTGTGTAGAGTTTCTTCAATATTCCGTTTCTCATGATCTTTCTTCTTTAAGAATGTGAATGGTGCTGTTGATGTTCATTCTTTTCTTCATATTGAAGCTTCGTCATTTCATTTTGTTCACATGGCTTCATGCAAACAGTGGAACCCTTGACAAAAGAAGGCGTTGGAGGAGATTGTTCATTCCATAACGCTTCGAGAAGATATGCAACGGCTCCTCTTGAAGGAACACCATATTTTTCCCAACGCCATACTGTTGACTTGTTGACGCCTAACCGTGCTGCCATTTCTTTCAGAGTTAAATTCAGATTTTTACGTAACTGTTTTACTGCTATTTTTCCCATAAAAAATAATATGCATTATGAGTACTCAAAAGTCAAGTCGAAATGCATACCAATTATATGCAATATGAATATATTAAGGAGATAAAAATGCTTAGTAACACGATAGACCAATCTGCTAGATTAATAAAAGCGCGTTTAGCGCGTGGTTTTAGAAGTGCTAAAGAAGCAGCTAGATATTTTGGCTGGAACTACTCTAGCTATATACAGCACGAACAAGGATTAAGAGGAATATCACGGGCATCTGCGAAATATGCAAAAGCATTTAGAATTAGTGAAGGATGGTTATTAACTGGAGAGGGAGAAGGCCCCTCCTTTCCAATTCCTGCCACAAAACAAACTGTTGATGAGCAAATTATTAATCTACTGCAAAAAACAACTCAACCAGATAAAGAAACAATTCTTCACCTTTTAAATCGCCTGCATGCAGAAGAAAAAAAATAAAAGCTTTTTTTCTTTCATTACTAAATGTATAAACCAGATGCATTATTTTGTTATCTAATTCTATATCACTTTTTATTGTTTTCATAACCATTCACCTTCCCCTTTCATGAGAATCGTCATTTAGAAAAAATCTTCTTACAAGATTTTTATACCGTTAAAAATAAAATACACATAACGCATATTTTATTGTTGACAAGTATGCATTATGCGTATTATATATATTCCATAAACCACGCACAAAAAATCGCCAAGAGGCGTTAGGGAGGAAAAATTATGGAAAATCCAATTCTTATAAA
>NZ_JBHIQC010000067.1:0-3079 GCF_042196385.1 Bartonella sp. AP150HLJHH
ATTATTGACTGAAGTAGCAACGCTGTTTTTGGGAGGTGCTGGAGCAGCCAAGGGAGGCGTAAAGCTTGGCGAAAAGGCTGTGATCAAGTTCAATGCTAGGAAAGATTTTGCCCAATTTGCTTCCAAGAAAAATCTTGCAGAACTTGCAGCTCAGGGAGATCCTGACAAATTTGCGGCGAGGAAAGAACTAACTAAACTCGCTGCTAAAGAAAAAAAGCTTTGGTTAAAAGAGAAACCCACTAAATTTACCGATAGCAAATTTGGACAGACAAACAAAGCCTATCAGAGAGACGACCTGTTTGATCCTAACAAAATGGTTAGTTGGATGGAAAACAAAAAAGAAATGTGGGGCACTAATATTGATAGAATGGAAACAGGAAGAGCACCGATAGGATTTGATGGTCAGCCTGTTGAGTTGCATCACCTAAAGCAAACGCATGAGGGGCCCATAGCAGAAATTGGCAGTAAAGATCATAACAAATATAATTCCGTGATTCATGCTCCTTCTAAAACACATCAATCGCTTATAGAGAGAGACAAGTTTGGTAATTGGAGAGAGGAATATTGGAAGGAACGCGCTAAAGGATATAGAGAACAAACAAACAATAATTTAGGAGGAATAATCGATATGAAATGGAGTATCATAGGGATAGATTTTGACAGATGGGGACAGGAGCATCGGTAGTAATGCTCTACGGTTGATGAAAAGAGAAAAAAGAAACTTATAAAATAATTTATGGAGGATAATTGATGAAAACCTATACCTTAGCGGATGTCATAGAATTAGTTGATAAATATGATGGTGATATTGTTAGTTTTGGGATTGCAGAAAATGCGGTTGATGATCTCGTGATTGAAAAGGCGGAGAAAGCTCTCGGTTTACAATTCACATCTTCCTATAAAACTTTTTTAAAACATTATAAAGGAGGAGACATTGCTGGTTATGAAATCTATAGCCTTTATAAAGAGTGTGGAGAAGATATTCCTTTTGATGACATTGTTTTACAAAACTTAAATTATTATAGAAAACATGGTTTTGTGACACCAGAACAGCTTGCCGTTAGCAGAACAGATTTTGGTGAAACCTTTTACTTTGATTATACGCAGTTTCGGGATGGTGAATGCCCACTTTATGTCATGCTTCCATCTGAAGATTGCGAATATTACGCCAGTAATTTTTATGAATTCCTTTGCAAAAGAATTAAAGAAAGCGTGGGAGTTGAGATACCTGATGGTGATCAACCAATTGAAAAGACTGAGAACACTCCCACTCCGCAACCTATCCCTTTTTACAAGAGCTTTTGGAAAAAACTATGGAAGAGGTGAAATTGATAGAGGAAATATGAAGCGTTTATAACGCAAGTTTTGAGGATCATCCATGAAAACCTATACTTTAGATGATGTTGCAGTATTAATTGATAAAGTGAATAAATATGATGAAGAGATTATCAATTTTGGTACTGAAGATGATGCAGTTGGTGATTTCGTGATTGAAAAGGCGGAGAAAGCTCTCGGTTTACAATTTACATCGTCTTACAAGAGTTTTTTAGAACATTGTAAAGGCGGGGACATTGGTGGTGAAGAAATCTATAGTCTTTATGATAATCCTATGGGTATTCCTGCTGGTGATATTGTTTTTCAGAACTTAAATGATAGAAAACGTGGTTTTGTGACAGCAGAACAGCTTATCGTGTGTGAAGCTGATTTTGATGAAACCTTTTACTTTGATTATACGCAGTTTCGCGATGGAGAATGTCCAATCTATGTTATGTTTCCATTGGATAATTGCGAATATTACGCCAGTAATTTTTATGAATTCCTTTGCAAAAGAATTAAAGTACACGTGGGAGAAGAGATACCTGAAGGTGAACAACCGATTGAAAAGACTGAGAACACTCCCACTCCGCAACCTATACCTTTTTACAAGAGTTTTTGGAAAAAACTATGGAAGAGGTGAAATTGATAGAGGAAATATGGAGCGTTTATAACGCACGTTTTGAGGATCATCTATGAAAACCTACACTTTAGATGATGTTGCAGTATTAATTGATAAATATAATGATATTATCAATTTTGGTACTGCAAAAAATGCGGTTGATGATCTACAGATTGAAAAGGCGGAGAAAGCTCTCGGTTTACAATTTACAACTTCTTATAAGGATTTTTTAAAAAATTATAAGGGAGGAGAAATTGGTTATGAGGAAATTTTTAGCATTTATAACGCAAGTTTTGAGGATCATCCTGCTGGTGATATTGTGCATAAAAACTTATATCATAGGAAACATGGTTTTGCGACATTAGAACAGCTTGTTGTCAGTAGAACTGATTTTGGTGAGACATTTTACTTTGATTATACTCAGTTTCAGGATGGTGAATGCCCACTCTACGTCAAGATTCCATCTGGAGCGTCACATTATTATGCAAGTAATTTTTATGAATTTCTCTGTAAAAGAATTATGGAACATGCAGGGGAAGATTCATGAAAACCTATACCTTAGATGATGTTACAGTATTAGTTGATAAATATGAAGGTGATATTGTCAATTTTTGTTCTGAAGAAAATGCGGTTGGTGATCTCGTGATTGAAAAGGCGGAGAAAACTCTCGGTTTACAATTTACATCGTCTTACAAGAGTTTTTTAAAACATTATAAAGGCGGGGACATTGGTGGTGATGAAATCTATAGTCTTTATGAGCATCCTATAGGTGTTCCTTTTGATGATATTGTTTTTCAAAACTTAAATGATAGAAAACGTGGTTTCGCAACACCAGAACAGCTTATCGTTTGTGATGCTGCTTTTGGTGAAACCTTTTATTTTGATTATACGCAGTTTAGGGATGGAGAATGCCCACTTTATGTCATGCTTCCATCTGAAGATTGCGAATATTACGCTAGCAATTTTTATGAATTCCTTTGCAAAAGAATTAAAGAAAGCGTGGGAGCTGAGATACCTGATGGTGACCAACCGATTGAAAAGATTGAGAACACTCCCACTCCGCAATCTATCCCTTTTTACAAGAGTTTTTGGAAAAAACTATGGAAGAGGTGAAATTGATAGTGAGGAAATATATAGTCTTTC
>NZ_JBHIQC010000068.1:0-2976 GCF_042196385.1 Bartonella sp. AP150HLJHH
GCAAAAAGTCATGATCCGTCATTGGGGCAAGTTGCTCTGGTTTTAAATGGTGAAGACGGTGTTCTCAAAAGTGGTGGTGCTTTTGTCTTAACCGCAGATGTTTTGGACAATGCCGGCAGTATTGGTTCAAGTGGTGATGGGGTTGCGCTCAATGTGAGCGCTGATCTGAGTAATAGTGGGCTGATTTATGCCAAGAAATCTGCCATTTTCTCCTTAGATGGGGATTTTATTAATAAGTTTGCCGATGTCATTGCTGAAGACAATCTCATCATCCGTGGTTTAAGTGGAGAGCGGGCTGGTCATGTGATCAACAGCTCGGGTCTTTTAGAAGCCGTGTCAGGCGATATGACCTTCGATGTCTCAGCGCTTACCAACATGCGTGAAGGTGGAGTTGAAGTTAGCGATAAAGTGGTTTCTCACAGTTACGTGCGAGGAGAATGGAAAAAAACCGAGGTTAGACACCACCAGATAAAGGAAGATGTTGACACTACGATCATTCGTCAGCAGCCTCATTTTACCAATGGAGCTGCACAGATTTTAGTAGGGCGCCATTTCACGGTTCATGCCGGTGATATCCGTAATAGCTACAGTTTGATTGCTGCTAATGGCAACATTGAGATGCAGGGTGATACGCTGCTCAATGAGGGGCGCGATTTAATCGAAACAACAAAGATTGTAACTGAAACACATCGCAGGAAGAAACATTGCCACACATTATTAGGAGGGTGTAGTATTACAGGCATAACATATTATGGCAGTACTACTGATACCAAAACAACCGTCCGCACTTATGATGCTGTTTACGGCACGATTGAAGCTGGTGGCACGCTTGATGCCAAGTTGACAGGCTATATTGATAATCATGCGGTGCGTGAGGGGGTTGAGCAAGTTGGCTTAAGCTCTGGCGATAAAGGGTTGGCTGGTGTTAAAAACACCGATTTTGACGGTTCCAAACCACTGATTAGTGATGATCGATTGGACGGTATTATCAATGGTTTGAAAGGGCACAAAGGGCTTTTTGCACCAAGCACAAAAACACCCGCACCAGAATCCATACAAGTGCCAACGCAAGATGGGCTTAACTCTGTTAAGACAGAATTGGACCAGACCCAAACACCGGATGTGCCATTTTTAGTCGAGACGCGTCCAGATTTTATCAACCCAAGTAAATTTTTAGGATCGGACTATTACTTAAAAAAGATTGGCAATTATAAGCCTGAGCACGTGTTCAAAAAGTTGGGGGATGCTTATTTTGAATATCGTCTGGTGGGTGAGCAAATCTTTGAACTGACAGGCAATCGCACTCTTCTTGATGTTGAAGATCCCAATGCTCAAATGCAAAGGCTCTATGACAATGCTGTGGAGCAGCAAGATCCCTTGGGGTTAGTGCTAGGCAAGCCCTTAACGCCTCAGCAAATTGCTGGGATCAAAAAGGATATGATCTGGCTTGAGACCCACCTTGTCGACGGACAAGAGGTCTTGGTACCCCACGTTTATTTGGCACCAAACACTTCTTTAGCACAAGATGTTTATGGGGCAAAAACGCAGCAAGGAAACCTTGCCAGTGCACGTTTGAAAGGCAATGGCGTCACTATAGAGACGGACCGTCTTACCAATAGCGGCACCATATCAAGTAATGGTGCATTGCATGTTTCGACTACGCAAACTTTGTTTAATGATGGTGGTTTTTTGCTTGGCAGCGGTGCTGTAGATCTCAGCAGTGGCGATCTTTTAGCCAATTCTTCCGGTGTTATTCTGGGGGATATCATCACCCTCAATGCGAAGACAATCATTGATGGGACTGCAAAAATCCGTGACACGAATGAATATGGTTTTGTTGATCGCAGTGGGCAGCAGGCTCAAATCATTTCTATACAGGATTTAAACATTCACTCCCTTGGCGATTTAAGCATGACTGGTGGCCAATGGAGCAGTGGCGGTCCGATGACGGTGATTGTCGATGGTTCTGCTACGTTTGGTTCATTAGTGCTAGAGAGTGACCATAAGGAGACATTGGAAAAAGGGCATTATAACGCCCAAAGCAGTGAGCACCGTTTGACAGAAGTCAACAGTGATGGAGATTTGACCATTGTCACAGGTGGTGAACTTAACCTTGGGGGAAAGTTTAAAGCCAAGGGCAATGGGGATTTCACCAGTGGTGGCGCTCTCAACGCGATTTCAGAGCAAGATTTTAACAGTTTTGATTTGGATCTGAGGGGCAAAGAAGGCGACAAATCGAAGCAAAAGAATAAGTTTCGTCAACAATCAACAGAAGTTACTACAAACAAAACCACGATAGAAACAGAGGGCAACCTCTCCATGCATGCGCAAAATGGAGATCTCACGCTTGATGCGGCAGGGCTATCAAGTGGTGGTCAGACGCATTTGGCATCAGATACGGGGAAGATCAAGTTTCTGACCAACAAGGATCAAGATTTTAAGGACGTTTATCAGCGTAATGAAAACCTTGTGTGGTGGAGTGAGAGCGATAAAGGTTACCTTAAGGAGACCATCGAGCATGTCACCATAGATGCTAAGGGTGGCATAAAGCTTGATGCGGGTGATGGCTTTGTTGTTGAGTATCAGGCAACCGGTGATTTAGACAAATCCCTTGAGCAATTGTCTCGCTCTCCAGGCATGGCATGGATCAAGCAACTGCGTGATGATCCAGAATTATCCAAGCAAGTGGATTGGCAAGCAGTTAAGGCTGAATTTAAAGACTGGGATTATAAAGCCCAAGGGCTGACAGAAGCCGGTGCGGCTCTCGTGGCATTGGCTGTCACGGCGGTTACGGGTGGAGCAGCCTCGGGCGCTGCCAGTGCCATTACCGGTGCTTTGGGGCTTGGCTCGAGCACCGCCATGAATGCGGCGATACAGGCTGGTGTCCAAGCGCTGATTAACAAAAGCGCTGTGGCTCTTGTCAATAATCGCGGCAATATTGCCGGTGCCTTGCATGAGCTTGGCTCTTCAAAGAAT
>NZ_JBHIQC010000069.1:0-2810 GCF_042196385.1 Bartonella sp. AP150HLJHH
TCTCACAATATTTCTCTGAATAATAATATTCAAAATTATAATTCTTTAAATAAAATCCATTATAAATACATTTTGTATTAGACATAATTAATATCAATTATTTTTTAATTTTGACAAAAAACCAAAAATGTCTTACCAAATAAAGACAATTACTGAAATTAATAACAACTATCCATTTTCACTTCTTCTTATGAAGTTCGCGGGGAAATGAATATTTGGGGGCTCTCATAAGGAGAATACTAGTGTATAAAACATCCCTTTTATCATGCACAGCTGCAGCCGCTATCATCCTGTTCAACATCCAGTTCAGTGCACATGCTGAAACCCTCGTAGTTTCTGAGGAAAAACAACAAGAAGTATCCGATAAAACCTACGAAACTATTCACGCAAAAGACGGTGGCAAAATCATTGGCAAGAATTTAACGATAAACCACCCAGTCCATTACGATATATACGCTGTAACAGCTGAAGGTGTTAACAGTGTAATTGAATTACAGGATAGTAGAATTATCCCAAAACTTGATTCTGAGATTTTCCGCGGTCTTGAAGCCAAAGACGGAGCTACAATCAAAATGATTGGAGGTTCCATTGCAGCTGCCTCTGTTGGCGCTTCTTTTAATAACACGAATAGCAGCGAAAACATGCTAAAAGATGTGGTGATATCAGACTTAGATAAAGATGGACTGCAATTACTCTCAGGAATAGTTACCAAGGGAAGCACGCTCACCTTAAAAAATGTAACTGTTATGCATGCAGCGAACGCTCTAACGGCAGATGATCACTCGACAATAACAGTCTCTGGAGGATCATTTGATGGAGAACTCGATGGAATATATGCTTCAAATGGCAGCACGGTTACTATCGACAACAAGACTGAGATTACAACATCCAGTGCTTATGGACTCCATGCTGATGGTGCACAATCCAAGATCACAATGACTGGAGGGACAGTAAGCGGTTGGGGTATAGGCACATTGTTTGCCGAAAACGGCGGACATATTCATGTCAATGGTATTACTATAACATCGACAGATGGCACTGGAACTGGTGTACTGGCCGATGCCTCTGGAAGCATAATTGAATTACATAATACAACGATTAAGGATGTTTCAACAGGGCTTATGGCATACAAAAAAGCTACAATCAAGATGACTGGAGGTTCTATTACGGCTATTGCAATGGGTGCTCTCTTCGGCGACGAAAACAGCGAAGAAAATAAGCTAGAAAATGTGAAAATATCAAGTGGTAAAGACGATGACCAACAACTCTTAGGGGTAATGTCCACCCATAACAACAAACTTACTTTAAAAAATGTAACAGTTACTCAAGCCAATATAGGCATAGCCTCCGCTGTTAATTCTCAAATAAACGTATCAGGGGGAGAATTTAATGTAAAAACCTCAGGGGTATCTGCTGAGAGTGGCGGCACCATTATCATAAAAGACAATGCTAAAATTAACGCATCTGATGGTAGTGGACTCCATGCAAGCGGTCCACAATCCCAAATCACAATGACAGGCGGAACAGTATTTGGAAAACAAGCTGCATTGTATACAGAAAACGGTGGACATATCGATGTCAAGGATATTTCTGCAACAGCACAAATCGGTGGTTTGCAAATCATGTCTCTCTTCTACACAGATCAAAATTATCCGCAAAAACGTCAAAGCAATGAAATCAATGTGACTAATGCAGATATCCACGTAGAAAATGGTGCTGGAATTCTTATCGGAGCTTTCACTGACAACGATATCGAAAACAATGCAGACCTATCAATTGGTACAGCCAATATCAAAAATTCAGAAATCCATGCCGATGTTTTATTAGGAAAAGGCGTTTATTGGAAAGACAAAGAGCTTTGGGACTATGTCGGTGCAAACGCCATCTCCAATGGCACCTTCACCTTAAGCGCTGATCAGTCTACTTTAGAAGGCAGAGCGAATATTGCTAAAGACAGAAATGTACGTTTTGATCTGAAAAACAATACAAAATGGACGTTGAAAATTAGCAAAAACGAAAAAGATGCTGATAGCAATCTCCTTGATATCGCTCAAAGATCTCGTTCTGATGTTTCTGTGCTTAATCTCGATAACAGCTCCATTATCTTTAATAGACCAACAGAAGATCATTACCAAACATTGCATATAGGTTCTGGTAAACCAGACACGCAAGAAGTCTACAATGCAACGGGTGATGCAAAGATTTACTTCAACGCACAATGGAGTGATGGAGCACCCATCGCCGATCAAAAAACCGATAGGCTTTTGATCCATGGGGATGTCTCTGGCAACACATCAGTTTATGTTTCAGGACGCGTAGAAAAGAACAGTAGTCAAGCAAATATCTCTGCTGCTCCTAATGTACGGGGGCTTTCACTCATTCAAGTTTCTGGAAAAGCAACTGAAAACTCTTTCAAACTGGTAAATGGCTATACCACAAGAGGTGGCTTACCGGATATGTATACACTACGTGCCTATGGACCAGACTCAAGCCAAGGAAAAGCCGATATTGCGCAAAACCTCTTTGATGAAAAGAATGAAAATTTCTGGGATTTCCGTTTGCAACCCGAACTGCTTGGCTCCAATTCTGGTTCAAATCCTGATCCTGAAACAAATATCCCTACCGTTGCTCCTGTACCACAAACAGCAAGCTATTTGGTTATGCCAAATGCTCTCTTCTACAGTGGATTAACCGATATGGCTAAACAAAACGCACTCTTAGCCAATATCAGAGCATCTGTCTTAGGAAAAGAAGAGGAAAAACAAACCGGTTTCTTCCTCTATACTTACGGAAACACAGGAACCTTATCT
>NZ_JBHIQC010000070.1:0-2800 GCF_042196385.1 Bartonella sp. AP150HLJHH
GCCCCTGCTCCCTGATTAGGGATAACTTTTGTTTGAAAGCCTGCCTGTTTAAGAGCGCTCTCAAAACTCACATTGTGTACACGGTCTCTTGTTGCACCATCATGGGGGAGAACCATCAATGCCTTCTCATAGCCATTCTGACGTAACCAGCCTATGTGCTCGGATAATGGCTGTCCCTGTGCTTCGTAATAATTAAGCACTCTAATTTCTCGCCCCACAAACTGTGCTATCCATATCGCCGTGGCATCTGCCTTGGCGCCTGTCCCCCCAATATCCCAAAAAGCACGTATTTGCATTAAAGGGTCACGAGCAACACGCCCTATCCGCCCCTCCTGCTCGGCTGCCAACATCTCTTTCTGATAATAAGCGCCTTGAACCGCTGTAAGATAAGCCCCTTCCCAGATATGCTTATAGGTCTCTGGACGGTTTCTCAGATCATCAAGCCGCGCTTCATTCAAGATCTTGGGAAACTTCGGATTGTCTGACCAGTTGATCTCAACACGCTTGATTGCCTCATTGTCTGAAAAGCGAAACCGCTTCTCAACGGGGGCATTCTCTCGCAACGGGTTCCATGTCACCCATAATTCTGCCCGCCATCCCTCTCCTTCTTCTCGCAAAGTCGGTATAAGCGTTTGCCAAGCCGTCTCTGTAACGGGCTCTGCCTCATCAACCCAACAAAGCAAAATACGCCCCATAGACTTGATACTGGCTATATTGCGGTCCAGACCAGAAAACTGAAAGGCTATACGACCATCTATCGACTTAATCGACGACTCCCCAACCTTGTAATAGTCCTTTAAAAAGTCGTGCGCTTCAATGACGCGTTTAATCTCCTCCAATGAACTTTCTGCCAAAGAATTCTGAAACTGACGTGCACAAAGTATAGTGCCCGATATCCCTTGCATACCAAATTGATAGCCTTTTAAAGCAGCCATCAAGGCAAATGATCTTGTCTTTCCAGACCCTCGTCCACCCCAAGCAGCACGCACCAAAGCCTTATCTGTAAAAATCGGTATAAGCTTTGGAACAATATTAATCTGTCGTGTCGTCATTGACCAAAGGCGCGATTTCTACACGCGTTATCACCTTAATGGCTCCCCCATCTTCACCTGTTACCTGTAAAGGCAACACCTTACCAAGCAACGCTAAATAAGCAGCGGGGCATTCCATAGCCTGCTTTTCCAAATAAGAAATCAAACCATCATTGCCAATTTTATTCCCAGCATTCTCAGCAGCCTTAACCACTGCTTCTTTTAAAATGCGCGTCACTTTATTTGGAACGCCTTTGACACGCCCTTGACCTGCCTTTGGTGGTATACGCTTTTTAATGGGTTGTGGAGCCTGCTGTGTATTTTCTGATGTCATAAAATACGCCCTCCAGATAATAAAAAACCCCGCATTTGCGGGGATTCAAAACTGCACTGTCCCTCGTTTAGATACAATACAACCAAGTACAGTGCTGTCATTAAATACGATTTGCTACACTTTGTCAACACTAAAATAACACATATTGATAATTTCAAAGGGAATCAGTTAAACAGCACTTATGAATAATTAAGGGTTCAAAATGATGAAATCATTATCCATAACACGCATCATAACATTTATAGCTTTCTTTTCTATATCAGCGCTACCTGCATCAGCGTCATTTGGATTTATAGACAAATTGACGCGTATGTTTACAAGTGTAGATACTATAGAGAAGTATAATCAACTTTACAATAAATACGTAAGTGAATCATATATTGGCTCTATGCATTCTGAAAAGGTACGCAAAGCAGAAGAACTTTCACTCAGAAATGGCGGAGAATATTCATTTTTTAACAAGGAAGATATATTGTATCGTCACATATCAGTTGTTGGTTGTGCATCCCTTATGAGTTTATTGCGGGGTGATTATAATAAGGAGATGTCGCAAATGGATCTACCCAATGTAATAAAGCGTTTACGCGATGAATATGATTGGAGTGAAAGCGATTTTATGTGGGCATACGACGTGGTCAATGATAACGAGGATCCAATGATTTATTATGCAAAAAAATTTATGACGGCTATAGATAAGCGTTACGATTTCAGAAAAGAACAAGTAGATAACATAGTATCTCACGTGAAAACAAATGATCATAAATGGTTAAAGGAACTCAGTGAACATTGCGGAAACTTACGAAGGATATACTATATAATGCAACCGTAATAGAGCTTGTCATTTACGATCAAAATGTTTCTGAAGCACATTAAGAGCAACGCGCAGTGAATTCACAAGGTGGGGTAGCATTTGATCTTCTATAACGAGGTACTGTAGCGCAGCGTGAAGATTGTACTGTCTATAAAGGCATTGTGCTTCTTTTAGTGCCTCTTGCGTGTTTATAAACTGCTCTGTTGCAAATTCTACCCATTTATCTCTTGCCTTATCATCAGATGATGATGGCATTTCGTCATAAATTGCATTAGGCAAGCCTTTTGCACAAAGGTAATTATTCCTTATCTGTAAATACTGTTGCGCGGCGTCGTATTGCTCTTGAGTAATCACGCCTTGCAAGCAAAGCCGCCCGATATAGGTACCAGAAAGTGGATTTTTTGCCTCTTGTAGCGTTAAACCAAAGCACTTTGCACGCATTTCTATTGCCAATTTATCAACGGCTTCACGCGGTGCTTTTGCACGTGATATACGTCCGTTTGGTTCTCTTACCTGCCCTGCTATTTTAGGGCGTCCCCTTTTTTTATTTTTTTTCACTTATGTCCTCAGATGTCTGTTTAATATCTTGCCAAATTCTCTCTGATCTTGACCATGAAATTCGAT
>NZ_JBHIQC010000071.1:0-2792 GCF_042196385.1 Bartonella sp. AP150HLJHH
ATCGAATTTCATGGTCAAGATCAGAGAGAATTTGGCAAGATATTAAACAGACATCTGAGGACATAAGTGAAAAAAAACAAAAAGAGGGGACGCCCTAAAATAGCAGGGCAGCTAAGAGAACCAAACGGACGTATATCACGTTGCAAAACACCGCGTGAAGCCGTTGATAAATTGGCAATAGAAATGCGTGCAAAGCGTTTCGGTTTAACGCTACAGGAGGCAAAAAATCCACTTTCTGGTACCTATATCGGGCGGCTTTGTTTGCAAGGCGTGATTACTCAAGAGCAATATGATGCCGCGCAACAATACCTACAGATAAGAAACGACTATTTGTGTGCAAAAGGCTTGCCAAGTGCTGTTTATAATGAAATTCCGTCATCTTCTGATGATAAGGCAAGAGACAAGTGGGTAGAATTCGCAACAGAGCAGTTTATAAATATGCAAGAGGCACTTAAAGAAGCACAATGCCTCTATAAACAGTATAATCTTTATGCAGCGTTACAGTCCCTCGTTATAGAAGATCAAATGCTACCACACCTTGTGAATTCATTACGCGTTGCTCTTAATGCTCTTCAGAAACATTTTGATCGTTAAATGACAATCTCTATTACGGTTTCATTATATTGTATATCGTTCGTAAGTCTCTACAAAACCTAGCTGTTTTTTTTATGCCTCTCCCATTATCGACTCTCATACTAGACACTAAATCAACAACTTGTGTTTCGGGGTTAATGCCATTTCCACTCGGAGAACTAAGAAATTTTTTTGCGTAATAAAACATTGGATCTGTACTACTCATAGACATGTTGTATGCCCAAATAAAATTTTCTTCACTCCAATTATGTTCATAGCGTAAAGTATTTATTACACTAGGTAGCATCGCCCATGACATCTCCTTATTATAATCACCCCTTAGTAAATTCACAAAGCGTCCACATAAAACAATAAGTATGTGACGATGCCATACAGTGTCAAATTTGGCAGTTATATTTTGATAGCCATTTTTGTATGCAAATTGATTTGCTTCGTGTTGCTTGTCGAAATGCGTAAAGTCTTCATATTCTTTACTTGCATATTTATCGTAAAGTTGATTGTACTGCTCTATAGTATCTACACGTGTAAATGTACGTGTAAATCCAAATGACGCTGATGCAGATAGCGCTGATATAGAAAAGAAAGCTATAAATGTTATGATGCGTGTTATGGATAATGGTTTCATTATTTTGGATCCTTAATTATTCATAAGCGCTGTTTAACCGATTCCCTTTGAAATTATCAATATGTGTTATTTTTATGTTGACAAAGTGTAGCAAATCGTATTTAATGACATTGCTGTACTTAGGCGTATTGTGTCTAGAGAGGGAAATGTACAGTCGAAAATCCCCGCAAATGCGGGGTTTTTTATTATCTGGAGGGCGTATTTTATGACATCAGAAAATACACAGCAGGCTCCACAACCCATTAAAAAGCGTATACCACCAAAGGCAGGTCAAGGGCGTGTCAAAGGCGTTCCAAATAAAGTGACGCGCATTTTAAAAGAAGCAGTGGTTAAGGCTGCTGAGAATGCTGGGAATAAAATTGGCAATGATGGTTTGATTTCTTATTTGGAAAAGCAGGCTATGGAATGCCCCGCTGCTTATTTAGCGTTGCTTGGTAAGGTGTTGCCTTTACAGGTAACAGGTGAAGATGGGGGAGCCATTAAGATCATAGGGCGTGTAGAAATTGCTCCTTTAACAATGAATGACGACAAGACAGATTAAGATTGTACCAAAACTTATACCGATTTTTACAGGAGACGCTTTGGTACGAGCGGCTTGGGGTGGACGAGGGTCTGGGAAGACAAGATCATTTGCCTTGATGGCTGCTTTAAAAGGCTATCAATTTGGTATGCAGGGGATATCGGGGACCATTCTTTGTGCACGTCAGTTTCAGAATTCTTTGGCAGAGAGTTCATTGGAGGAGATTAAGCGCGCCATTGAAGCGCACGACTTTTTAAAGGACTATTACAAGGTTGGGGAATCGTCGATTAAGTCGATAGATGGTCGCGTAGCCTTTCAGTTTTCTGGTCTGGACCGTAATATTGCGAGCATTAAATCGATGGGGCGCATTTTGCTTTGTTGGGTTGATGAAGCAGAGCCGGTAACAGAGACGGCTTGGCAAACGCTTATACCGACTTTGCGAGAAGAAGGAGAGGGATGGCGGGCAGAATTATGGGTGACATGGAACCCGTTGCGAGAGAATGCACCCGTTGAGAAGCGGTTTCGCTTTTCAGACAATGAGGCAATCAAGCGTGTGGAGATTAACTGGTCAGACAATCCGAAGTTTCCTAAGATCTTGAATGAAGCGCGATTGGATGATCTGAGAAACCGCCCAGAGACCTATAAGCATATCTGGGAAGGGGCTTATCTTACAGCGGTTCAAGGCGCTTATTATCAAAAGGAAATGTTGGCAGCCGAGCAAGAGGGGCGGATAGGGCGTGTTGCTCGTGATCCTTTAATGCAGATACGCGCCTTTTGGGATATTGGGGGGACAGGCGCCAAGGCAGATGCAACAGCGATATGGATAGCGCAATTTGTTGGTAGAGAGATCAGAGTGCTTAATTATTACGAAGCACAGGGACAGCCGTTATCGGAACATATCGGTTGGTTGCGTCAAAATGGTTATGAGAAGGCATTGATGGTTCTCCCCCATGACGGTGCGACCAGAGACCGTGTGCACAATGTGAGTTTTGAGAGCGCTCTTAAACAGGCAGGCTTTCAAACAAAAGTTATCCCTAATCAGGGAGCAGGGGC
>NZ_JBHIQC010000072.1:0-2693 GCF_042196385.1 Bartonella sp. AP150HLJHH
TGTCACTTATCAGCATAGATTTAAGAAAATTGGTTTTTCTGGAACGAGTTTCTCTGCTGGATTGCGCCACCTTTTTTAGCGATACATAAACTATATAGTAACTTATATATAAGTATATAGTATTGTATTAAGTATTAAATTAAATATTTCATTTTATATTTATTGTATTTTGAGAAATTTATTAGCTTAATATAGATATTATTCTTCAATGAATAGAAGTAGGGGAATAGGAGGCGGCAAGAGTTATGATTTATGTATTTCATAAATATGTATTTTTATGCAACGTTACAACAGCTATTCTTTATTTTTTGCAGGTTACGTATGTTAATGCTGCAGGATCTTCAAGTGATGCAGGAGGGGCATTTTATAAATGCGATGATAGAAAAACACACTTTCTCGCAGATAAAATCTATTACTTAAAAAGTTCTCAAGAGACGTCTGCTCATATTGCACCTATTGCAGCTATATATGTAGAAAAAGCAGGCACTATTGTTAATGCCTCTCAGATAACAGTTTTTGGCGATGATCCAGATAAAATATCTGCGTATGGGGCGTATGTAAGAAATGGTGGAAAAATTAATTTAATAGCTTCAGATTTTAAGAATATACCTGCTCTTCGTGCTCAAAATGCCGTTATTAGCATGACAGTAGGGGAAATTAAGGGGACTTCACATGCTATTTATGCATGGGGGAGAGGAACGGATATTGCTTTAGTGAGTGTGAATATCAATATTGAGCCAGATAATTTGAATGTAAAAGGGATCGGTATTATGAGTGGTTTTGATGCAATGGTTAAAATGACAGACGGTACCGTTAATTTTAACCAGATTGGCTCATTTTCAACTCGATTTGGGGGGCATTATATTCTTGATACTATGGGGATTACGGGGCAAGGAAGGAGGGAGGAAACTTTAACAGATGGTGATGGAGCTATGGGGGTATTGCCAGAAGCTTTTGAGGTTTTTCAAGGTGGTGACGTTCATTTGAAAAACAATTTTATTCAGCTGAACCATATGCATGCATTCTTGATGAAAAACTTTTCAGGTTATGTAAATGATAATGGTAAGTTAATTCAAAAATATATTTCACCAGATGGCTTTAAGAATACAAATATTAAGATAGAAAAAAACAATATTTCTGTTCAGGGTGAGGGAGTATATGGACTGTGCTTTAATGTTTTAGCTCCAGAAGAACTTGCTAAAATGTTGAGGCAACGAGATGATGAAAAAATTTTAGAAACCAAAAAAGTTATCACGGGGAGGGCATTTGTTTATTTATCAGAGACAAATATGACAGTTCCAGACGGGATTGCGATTTATGCGAAGGGGAATAAAGACTATGAAGTAAAAGGCACTCTTGAATTATCGGATGAAACAAAAATCTCTGGTGATTTGTTGCTAAAAGCTAAAAATAATGCTTCTCTATTGGTGAAAGCAAACGCTTCCTCTCTTACAGGAGGTACGCGTGTTGAGGGTAGATCGGTTATTGATTTAGAGTTAATTCGTTATTCAAAATGGTATCTTACTAAAAGTAAATACAACGGTTTACAGGAATCTGTTTCATCGCTTTCTTCTCTAAGTCTTTCCAATAGCACATTGATCTTTGATGAAGACAGTGGTTATCAAACGCTACGCATTGGAAAAAAAGCAGATATAGGTGCAGGAGATAAAATTCTCGCATCAAAAGATAAAAAAGTCTACAGTGCCGAGGGAAACGCTCAGATTAGGTTGAATGCATTTTTGAATGATGAGGGTTTGTTTAATCCCCAAAAGACGGATCGCATATTGATCTATGGGGATGTTTCTGGAACGACATTCGTTCATGTGCAAAATTTTCCAAAATATGCAAGTAAAGAAGTCTATGAGGGAAAAGATCAAAGCATTTCACTCATTCAAGTTGCTGGAACAGCGCAGGCAGGTTCTTTTCGACTCGCCAATGGTTATGATGATTATACTACGGTGAAAGGTTTTCCTTATCAATATCGTATTCGTGGTTATGGTCCAGGTTCGCCCTTTGGAGAAGCAGATGCTACGCAAAGATTAGTGGAAGGTGAGGGGGAATTTTGGGATTTCCGACTCGAAGGGGTTTATATTTCTTCTAGAATAGGTTCTTATAATGGTCCATTTGGTAAACCTTCTTCATTATCTCATCCTGTTAATCCTCCATCTTCTCCCCCCAATTCACTTTCTACGTCGTTGATATCTGACTCTCCTTCTTCTACGTCCTCTGCTCCTGTCGATCCTCCCCCTCCCGATCCACTTTCTACTTCGTTTGTGTCTGACCCTCCTTCTTTTACGTCCTCTGCTCCTGTCGATCCTCCCCCTCCCGATCCACTTTCTACTTCGTTTGTGTCTGACCCTCCTTCTTCTACGTCCTCTGATCCTGTCGATCCTCTCCCTCCCGATCCATTTTCTACGTCGTTTATGTCTGACGCTCCTTCTTTTACGTCCTCTGATCCTGTTGATCCTCCCCCTCCCAATCCACTTTCTACGTCGTTTGTGTCTGACCCTCCTTCTTCTACGTCCTCTGATCCTGTCGATTCTCCACGCCCTGATCCACTTTCTATGTCGTTGCCATCTGAGCCCTCTGCTCCGGAGGACACTTCATCTCTGGATACTGTTTCTCCTCCTTCTGTCCCTGTTGAACCAAAGCCTTCTCAGTCCTCTGATCCTTTAGATCCTTCATCTAATCTC
>NZ_JBHIQC010000073.1:0-2665 GCF_042196385.1 Bartonella sp. AP150HLJHH
CTCCAGAGATTTCACGAATATAGTTACAACGACATAAAAGCTCTAAAGCTTGCTTAACGGTTTGATTGTCTGTTAAATATTTCCAATCACGTTTATAAACATCCCTTGCTGTAAAAACATCGGGTAAACAATCACAGCGTTCAACAATTAATTTTGCACGCTCTGCTGTTAATGTATCCCCCGCCGCATAAAATCTTTTGACATGACTTAACAGATATTTTTCCCAACGCAAGGCTGTTGTAATGGCATAGAGACCAATTTCTAAACCACCACTATCAAGAAGTTCAAAAATCAACGCAAGGCTTGCTATGGTCTTTGGCATTTTTTAAAGATGCGATTGTAAGCTTTCTGAGTGAGTACCTCCTTTTGCCTCTTTATGAAGATGCTCGAACCATTCATAAAACTTCACTTGTGCTTTAGGAGAAAAACGCATAATCAGTGGTTGTTCGGGAGAACCTAAGCGTTTATCACGAAAAGAGCGAAATACCCCTTCATACTTTTGCCAGACCTCTTGATTGGGCGGTTTATCAACCAATTGCCACTCTTTATTGTCATCGGGCCAGACAATCATTTGAAAGCGTTGCAATAAACCGTCATCGTTTATTCCACGGTGTATGGCTTGAATGAGCGGAATAATGCGTGAAGGTTGAATGCCTCCAATCATGGATAAAGTGACATAAGGGATAAAAATGGTTCCACGCTCTATACGGTCATAAGTAAATTGATCATCGCCATTAAAAGCTGTTAAATAAAAGGCGCGGTCTGATTGATATTCCTTTCTTTCTAGATTGGCTAAAAAGCCAGCCAATTCATCACGCACCATTAAGAGACCACGGGGGTTTTCTTTTAAGAGTTCCCCAAGCTTTTCAACAGACACATCATTGACAATAGTGTCATCTTCATTTTTACGAGTAGAAACTAAGCGGTGTGCAAAGTGCATTATGCAATCATATTCGCAATATTAGAAAAATAATAATTTATCATTATTTACTGATACGGAGCGCAGTATTGTAGAAAATAATTTTCTTCAATTACAAAATAAATAAAAATACAGTTGATTAAGGAAATTTTTTCTTTGTATGGAGCACACGTAAAATACGCACAACGCCATTTGAAATATCATAAATCATGATATAATTTGGATGTACAATAAGTTCACGTGTATTTACAATTCGTCCTAAACGACCAAGGGTAGGAAATTTAACAAGTTTTTCTACTTTTTCAGATAAAAGTTGATCAAACTTTAAGGCAGCGGAAGGATTATCTTGTGATATGTATTCACGTATCTTTTTGCGGTCAACGTGTGCTACTTGTGTCCAAATTAGCTTCATAAAGTTGATCTATCTAGTTTACTTTGTGTCTTTAAGCGCCATTCTTTTGCTTCTGCTTCGATTTCTTCAGAAGACATTATATCACTTGCATTAGCAGAATTTATCCCTAATTGAACTTGTTCCCGAAACCATAAATCGTATGCACTTTTTTCTTTTTGTTCTTTTACGATATCGCGCATATAATCGCGCAATAATTGTGCACCAGATCTATCACACGCCTTTGCTGCTTTGGAAAATTCATTTTTTAATACATCATCGACGCGAAAGGTAAATGTTGTCTCAGCCATTTTACGACCACTTAATGTGTTACAAAGTAGTTCTAATGTAATGTATTTTTACTGTTTCTTCAATAGGTACTATTAGAATAGATATTTTATATCTATTTTGCATTTTCATAGGGTTGAAAGGGACGCCCATAAATCAACGGGCTCTGATAACAACCCAGACAAAAGAGCCAGACCGGTTTCAATGCCTTCACAAATGACCAGATGTTTTGGATTGGCTTGACTTAAATGCACCGCGCCACCCGTGACAGATCCCAACATGGCTTTTGCTGGTTTTTGGTCTGTTTTGCAGCCATTGTCTTTTAAAAAGGTTCTATGAATAGCAAAGGAACCAGCGCCCTTAACAAGAGCCACCAACGCGGGCAGTGTACCCCCAGAGGGGTGTGGACATTTGTCGTAAAAGCGTAAATCAGCAGGCAAATCACATGTAATACCCCGCATACGTAAATAGGTTTCTGCTAAAGTATTTTTGATTGGTTGGCTTTGTTGCCAAATTGCTTTTGCTCTCTCTGCTTTCCTTTTTGCTTGTTTGAGATCAGCACAAAACTGTTTGGAGAAAGAGAGCGTCTGATCATAAGCTTTATCAAAAAAGGCTTGTTTTCCAAGCAAGCCAATTCTAATAAGCGCTTGTATGATCTCTCTAAAAGAGCAGCCAGCATAACAAGTGAGTAAAAGACGCCCATCATGTCCATTGGCAAGGGATAAACTAGGCAGCCTATCATCATGAGCAGGGCAACGGGCTGTTCCATAACGCCCATGCCAAACCCCGCGCAAGGCACGAGTAATACCCCGCGCATTCTTAAAAGAACACATCATTTTAAATCCTATAACATTGCGTCATAGGACGGATTATGCTATCTCTAGATTGATGAGTTTGAGAAAGCCTTGTCCGTCCTTATGTGACAAGGTTTTTTTTTATGCCGCGTCACTTTGACGTTGCTGTTTCGCTTGTTCGATGACATTCAAAAGATCCGATTGTAACCAACGCGATAAAAAGCCAAATTTTAAAGGTTTTGGGAGAGAGCCATTGGTAACATGACGCCGGAATGT
>NZ_JBHIQC010000074.1:0-2460 GCF_042196385.1 Bartonella sp. AP150HLJHH
CCCAAAAACCTCTCCTGGACCATGAAGCGCACTGCGCTTGCTGCTGGTCACTTCATTTAAAATCACTTTCGCCGAACCCGTGAGGCGCAAATGCGGATTGCCCGGCATAATGCCCCCCAACTGCGATTGCCCCACTTCTTGCGCATGATTGTTCCAAATCACACCCGGATTTCCAATATTAAAATCGTTATATTTATTGTGCGATAAGCCCTTGCCATTGGGGGTAACAATATCAATCGAGGGAACCCCATTGGGCGCTGCCACTATATCTGGACGATGGGCGGCATTCGCGTTAGGATCCACAGTAATTTGTGCCTGTAACGCTGAAGGGGCTAACAAACAAGAAAAACCAAGTCCCCCAAATAAAACCTTTTTGAGCATCGTACTGGAGACTAAAACACCTAATAAAGCTGCTCTTTCTGCTCTCTTCTCATATCTCATACGTTAACTCCCCAATAAAAAATGCTTAAAGTTCCATTGTTAATGTCATAAAAAATGTTCCTGATTTTTTGTGCTTAACTGTGCTCCAAAAAATACTGGAATAACTGGCATCAAGAGAGACCATGCCTCCCGCAAGCTTGACACCTGCTGTCCAACCGGCAAGCTGATCATTCTTAATCCCATACAAGGGTTGTGCAAAAACACGCCCATAATCCAAACCAACATAAGGGCGAAGTTCTCCAAAAACCTTTTTGAAGGTCGCGTGATTGCTCCACGGAATGGTGCGTAGCAACAAATCATTCCGGCTAAAAAAACCGTTATTGCCAAAAAGCAAACTCTCACGCGTGCCACGAACATTGGAAGCGCCCCCCAACGAAATCTGTTCAGCTCCCAATAAATTATGCGGTGAATATTGACCACTCAAAAGATTCCTCAGTATAAAGTCCAAGCCCCCTATCTTAAAAGGCGTCATGACACTAAGCGTACCGGTAAATTTGGCAAATTGTGGCTCCGCATCCCCTGCTCCTGGCGCATGTTTCTTTACTGAATGAAACAAGGGAAGACCTTGCAAATAACTCACATCAAAGGTCCAAGTCCCCCCCAACATCTGGCGAGAATGCGAAATGCCAAAATTGGCGACGCTATATTGACGGCTGCCCACTTCAATCTTATTGCCAAGAAGGTAATTGTTGGTTCTTTTATAAGAAAGACCCAAATTCAAGGTTGTAAGGGAAACACTATCACGGTAAAGAACCCTGCTTGTACTGGCGTGCAACTCACTGGAATCCCCCGTCGTCTCAATATCGGTAAAATTGCCAGGGATTATGCTTTGGTAATTATAAACAGTGCCATTCAATCCAAAGGTCCAATAACCATATGGAATACTCACACTCGCTGAAATGTTATTACTATGTCCTTCTTGCTTGCTCCCACCCCAATAATCGGGCTCACTGCGTTGATAGTTAAAATCCCACGCATCATTCATCCCTAAAATATTTTCTACCCTCAAGCCCGCACTATAACGCGCATAACCCGTGGAAGATTGTCCCATATTGTCATGAGAAACAGTAACCTTGAACGTTTTATCGGGATGATTGTTAATATTGACAATGGTGCTGCCTTCTTCACGCCCTGGAAGAAGTTCGCTTTGAGCGTGTGCTGAACTCAAACGGTTGATCTGATCAAGCCCCTGTTCAATATCGCGCATGTTCAGAACATGACCTTGAAGCCCAGGAAAAGCACTCCATACAACATTATTATAACGAGACGCCGGTGAACCATTATAGTAAATCTCTGAAAGCTTGCCCTCAACGACAACAAATTTGAGCGTCTTGCTGTTTTTGATATCTTGATCAGGAATGTAAAAACGTGCCGTTACATAGCCTTGATCCAAATAAACTTTGGTTAACTTCTTGATTAAGAGCTGAATATCAAAAAGACCAATACATCTTCCAACATAAGGCTCTGTTACGGCTGATATAGAGCGCTTTTTGACATGATGCACTCCCTCAACAACAACAGCATGAATGGGAAAACATTGCTTCCCACCCAAAAGCGTTTCTGGATTTTGCTCTGAAGGCGTCTTGATCCTTTTAGGCGTTAAAGCGCGTAATTTCTCAATTCTTTCTAATTGCTGCTTTTCTGATTGTTGGCGAGAAAAATTATCTGTTGGGGAATGAAAAATAGCTGAGGAGCGCGCATAAACATTTACACCTGTAAACAAGCCAAAGAAAACAACAATGGCACGAAAAATTCTCAAAAGAGAACTTTGGCGTAAAAATACAGAAAACAATACAGATTGCCCCCGCTTTGCACTATTCATGAAGCACTCTTTAAAAAAACTTCATGGAACCTCTAACAAATCCACTCAAAACAGCCACTGCCCTATGACGCTTTTAACAAAAGCACATGCCTCTGTAACCAAAGAAAAGTGACACCCAAAAACTGCTTTATTTTAACTGCTGAAGATCTCTCCCCCACATTTATATGAAAGAACTTCTAAACAAAACTGTTTAGCCC
>NZ_JBHIQC010000075.1:0-2374 GCF_042196385.1 Bartonella sp. AP150HLJHH
CAAATGCCCCAATAATCACTCATAGTAGATTTTTTAACAATCAGTGTTTTGAGAGCATTGGGAAACTCAACAAAAAAGGGCAATCTTTCTTGTCCTTCATATGTTTGGTGCGGTTCATGAGCTTGTGTCCCAATACGAAGTCCGGATTGTGCCGATTTTTCGTGGAGCGTGATTTCGTCAATAACCGTGGTGACATTCTCTAATTCGGTCTTTTTAGAAACTGTAACAATGTCGATGATAGAGCTTACGTCTTGTCCTAAGACCATCTGGTTAAGGGTTTTACTAAAATTCTCATCATGGGCAAGCAAAGCATTGAGAACTTGCCAGACAACACTGTATCTCTTATTGTTTTTTAATGCCTCTTCTGGTGAAACACCAGCAGGAACACCAACCGGCAAAATGATATAGCCCATCTTTTTGCCTTTTGCACGACGCATCACACGTCCCACTGCTTGTATCACATCCACTTGGCTTTTACGCGGGTGTAAAAACATAACCGCATCAAGGGAAGGAACATCAACACCTTCTGAAAGGCAGCGTACATTGGTTAATATACGGCAGACATTCTCACCCGCATCTTCTTTCAACCAATCAAGTTTTATCGTACGGTTTTTGGCACCAGATTTTCCATTAATATGATCTACTTGACAGTTAAGAGGGGGAATATTTTTATGGTTTTCATGAAGATTACGTAAATCTTTCTTAACTTCTTCATCGTTGAATGTTCTACATATGCGTTCAGAAGTATCAATATCTCTACAAAAAGCCAAAGCCCGATGCATGGGTCTTGTATCATCCCCAAGATCAATTTTCAGATCCATTTTGGTAAGAGCTTGATAACAACCCATGATCTTTGTTCTATCATCAAGAATAAGTTCATAATTCTCATCTGTCATCAGATGCTGGATAGATTTACTCACTTCTCCTTCATCAACACCTAAAACGATAATCTTATAAGGCGTTAAAAGTCCATTTTTTACAGCATGGGAGAAACTATAAGAATAAAAGATTTTGCCATAAAGCTCTTCATCATCCATAGAAGCCAGAACGGCATCAATCTCATTAGCTTGTTTTTTGGCATTATCACTAAAGATACGAGGGGTTGCTGTCATATACAGACGTTTCTTGCCCCGAATAAGGCTATTATTATGAACCTTGATAAACTCAGATTCACTCTTGTCTGTTCCTAACACAGCTCCAGTGGTACGGTGTGCTTCATCACAAATGATCAGATCAAATTCCGGTAAAGCATATTTCTTTTGCGCATCCGAAATCACTTGTATCGAATGGTAGGTAGCAAAGACCACAGTCATGGCATCAGGAGAAACCTTATTGGCTTTTTCTCCAAGCTTTTGAGAATCTGTTGTTGCTGGTAGAGCGAGATCCGAGACATCGAGTTCGGCAGCATCATCTTGGGCTTTACGACGCTTACCAACTTGTGTATCAGAACACACCGCAAAGGAACGCAAGGGGATTGCTGTATCTGCTGTCCATTCTCTTATTGTTTGTGACATTAAAGAAAGAGAGGGGACAAGGAATAAAACACGTTTACCTTGACCAGCAAGAGTTTCTGCTATCTTCAGACTGGTAAAGGTCTTTCCCGTTCCACACGCCATAATCAGCTTGCCGCGGTCTGCTTCTTGTAAACCGTCACAAACAGCTTTAAGCGCTTCTTGTTGATGATCTAAAAGATTTTTCGGTTCTTTTTTCTTAAGAGTAGCTTCCCCTTTGCTTTCAAAGGTTGACCAATCTATTTGACTGTTTTCCAGATCAAAAAGATTAATCCGTTGAATGCGGACTCCTTGTCCTTCACAGGTGAGATCGGCATTGTTACTCCAATTACCTTCGGTGCTATCAACCAGAATACGGCGTGTGAAGATCTTTTTTCCCGAGGCAGCAATAAAGCTATCAATATCTTCCTTCTTGATCTGATGATTTGCACTATAAAACTTACATTGAATAGCGGCATATCCTTCTTCATCACGAATTTTAGCAACCAGATCAATGCCGATATCACGCCCATCTTCCCCATGCTCTTTTGCCCATTCACAATAGGTTTGAACCTTTTCATATTCTTGGCATTGTAGAGGGTCTTGCGTCAAATAAGCAATTACAAACTTTTCAAAAGAAGTTCCTCTATCGCGCGCACTTTCTGTATGATCACGGTAGGACTGTAGCAGAGAGCGTAATGTCAGTGGTTTGTTATGAGATTGAAGCATTTATAATAAAACCCCACCGCTTTATAAGCGTTGATCTATCGGTGTCAAAAAACTTTAAATAGAATCTGCTAGATCTATTTAAAACAAATAGCAATAATAAAATAAAAAAAGGGTGCTAAAGACCCACAACCTGCTTAAAAAGAAATTTTATTAAA
>NZ_JBHIQC010000076.1:0-2237 GCF_042196385.1 Bartonella sp. AP150HLJHH
GTGATATGGTTTTGAGCAATCTCAGCCACATTGCCCGCCCAATTTTCCCAATAATCCGCAATAGCAAATTTCTTCGCAATAAGGGTTTTCAGAGCATTGAGAAACTCTTTATAAAAAGGTAATCGTCCTGTTACGCTATGAATAGTTTGTGGTTCATGAGCGGCTTTTCCAATCTCAAGTCCCATATGTTCTGATTTTTCATGGATATGAAGTTTATCCTCAACCGCGGTCATGCTCTTTAAGGCGACAATCTCTAAAACATCACTGACGTTTTGCCCTAAAATCATTTGGTTAAGGGTGATTTCAAAATTCTCATCATGAGCAAGCAAAGCATTGATCACTTGCCAGACTACCTTGTATCTCTTATTGTAGCGTAGGGCATGTTCAGCAGAAACCCCAGCAGGGATACCAACGGGTAAAATGATGTAGCCTCTTTTCTTGCCCTTTGCACGGCGCATGATACGCCCCACCGCCTGTATGACATCCACATAACTTTTACGCGGGTGTAAAAACATAATGGCATCAAGAGCGGGTACATCCACCCCTTCAGACAGACATCTTACATTGGTGAGCACACGGCAAGTATTTTCCCCCACATCTTCCTTAAGCCAATCAAGGGCTTTATTGCGTGATTTGGCACTTTGTGTTCCGTCAATATGATCAAAGGTACAGTGAAGAGGCGGGGTATCTTTATAGAGTTGATGAAGATTAAATAATTCTTCTTGTATTTCTTCAGAATTGAAGGTTTTACGAATGCGTTTAGAAGTCTTGATATCTTTACAAAATGCTAAAGCCCGCCGCATGGGATTGGGGTCATCACTTAGATCAACTTTTAGATCTATTTTAGCAAGGGCTTGATAACAACCTATGATCTTGGTTTTATCATCAAGAATAAGTTCATAATTTTCATCGGTCATCAGATGTTGAATGGATTGACTTACTTCCTCTTCATTAACACCCAAAACAATAATCTTATAAGGTGCTAAAAGTTCATTCTGAACGGCTTTTGAGAAAGTATAGGTATAAAGCTCTTTTCCATAGAGCTCTTCATCATCCATAGATGCTAGAACGGCATTGATTTCATTGGCTTTCTTTTTGGCATCATCGGTAAAGATCTTGGGCGTTGCTGTCATATAGAGGCGTTTTTTGCCTTGAATGATGCTGTTATCGTGAACCTTGATAAAATCAGATTCATTGTCGTCAGTTCCCAATGAAGCCCCAGTGGTTCTATGGGCTTCATCGCAAATGATGAGATCAAATTCGGGTAAATCATACTTTTTTTGTGCATCGGAAATCACTTGGATTGAATGATAAGTGGAAAAGACCACGGTCATCAGATCATGTGAAACCTTACCCGCTTTGCTAGCCAGTTCTTTTGCATCCGTGGTAGCAGGCAAGGCAAGATCAGAGCTATCAAATTCAAGAGCATCATTTTTATTATTCTTACGACGCTTACCCACTTGTGTATCGGAACACACGGCAAAGGAACGCAAAGGCACTTCTGTATCTTCTGTCCATTCACGAATTGTTTGAGAGATAAGAGCAAGGGAGGGCACTAGAAACAATACGCGCTTGCCTTGACCTGCTATGGTTTCTGCTATCTTCAAACTGGTGAAAGTCTTGCCCGTACCACATGCCATAATCAGCTTGCCACGGTCTGCTTCTTGTAAACCTTCACAGACTTTCTCAAGGGCTTCTTTTTGATGATCTAAAAGCTTTTTTTGGGGTTGCTCTTTAAGAACGGCTTGTCCTTGTTCTTTATACGCCCCCCAATCGATTTGACTGTTCTCTAAATCAAAAAGGTTTATGCGTTGAATACGAACCTCTTGTCCTTCACAAGTCAGTTCAACATTATCACTCCAATCTGTTTCGGTGCTATCAATCAGAATACGACGGGTGAATATTTTCTTGCCAGACGCTGCTATAAAACTATCAATATCTTCTTTTTTAATTATGTGAGAGGCGTCATAGCATTTACATTGAATAGCCGCATAGCCACCTTCATCACGGATTGTAGCGATCAAATCAATACCAATATCCGTTCCATCTTCATCATGCTCCTTAGCCCATTCCAAATAAGTTTGAACCTTTTCGTATTCTTGCTTTTGAAGCGGGTCGTTTGTCAAATAAGCCATGACAAGGTTTTCAAACAGAGTTCCTAATTCACGGGGTGATTTAGCTCGTTGACGATAATATTCTAAGAGAGAGCGTAAAGTGACATGTTCATTATCATACTT
>NZ_JBHIQC010000077.1:0-2159 GCF_042196385.1 Bartonella sp. AP150HLJHH
TATTTACACACTACAGTGCTCAGTTAAAAAGCTATAGTAAAATTTCCGATTTTATAAAACTGTTCAGATTACGTTGTTTCTTCTCAACGTTCATAGATGAGATCAACAAGGAGATAAAAAACTATCGTGGGCTGCTTGATTTTAAAGAACATGACCTCTAGGTGTGAAGAAAGATGGGCTAAGTCTTTCTAAAAATGCCCTACTTGCTCTAGAGGTGAAATATGTGGGATTGGGCTGTTATGCCGAGCTTGCCACAAATCATGCTTTTGTTGCAATTTAAGCCAGAATTCCGCATCATTTAAACCCGCTTTTTCTAACCGTAAAGCTAAGTTAATACTAATCGCCGCATGGCAGTTTAAGACGCGGGATAAAGTTAAACGTGCAACGCCAAGACGATTTGCAGCTTCTGTTACTGTTAACCCTAATTCATCAAGCAATTCTTCTTTCAAAATGCCGCCAGGGTGTGGAGGATTGTACATCATAATAACACCTCAAAACTCAATGGTAATCTTGATAATCAACCAGTTCAACGTCTGTCCCAATGAAACGAAAGGTAACACGCCAATTTCCATTGACACGCATTGACCAGTAACCTTTTAAATCGCCCGTAAGCGCATGTAGACGATACGATTTAAGAGTAACTTGTTCAGGCGCGGATATTGTATCTAAAATTACTAAAATGTTTGCTAATTTTTTAGCATGCGCGGGTTGTATGCCTTTGCAGACTCCTCTTTCAAAGAATAATTTCAACCCTTTATGCTTAAAACTAACGATTGCCATATATACCCTCTTGATACTTGATACTATACACCATGCATTTATGTCAATTGATTATTTATCAAAGAGCATATTAAACATAATTTTATATGTTAATAATTAATAATATATCATTGAAATAATTGAAAAAATAATAAAATTACGCTAAGATTTTTTACATATTTAAATACAAATTTAAGGTAAGAAAAAACATGCTAAACAAAGTGACATTAATAGGACGCCTTGGTGCTAATCCCGAAAACAAAACAATGAATTCTGGAGCAGAAATAGTCAATTTTAGTATAGCAACTTCTGAGAGCTATACAGATAAAAAAACCAATCAAAAAGTAGAGAAAACAGAATGGCATTCAGTTGTGATTTTTAATCCACATTTAGCAAAAATTGCACTTCAGTATCTAAACAAAGGTTCAAAAGTTTACGTAGAAGGAAAATTACAAACGCGCAAATGGCAAGATAAAAATGGGCATGACCGTTACACAACAGAGATTGTCTTACCACAATTCAAAGGTGAATTGTATTTGCTTGATGCAAAGAAAGATCAATCGGCATCCCCTACCCCTTCACCCATTACTTCTCAAAATTATGCTATCGCTTCAGGTGCTCAAGATTATAGAACAGCTCTTAACGATAGCGTCCCATTCTGATTGAAAAAATATGGCTAAAAGAAAAAAACATACAAAACGTGGTCGTCCTCGGATTAAAGGGTGTATCAGAGAACCAAATGGACGCATCTCACGAGCAAAAACACCGCATGAACCCATGGATAAATTGGCAATTGAAATGCGTGCCAAACGCTTTGGCTTGACCATAGAAGAGGCTAAAAATCCGCTTGCTGGTACTTATGTTGGGCGGCTTTGTTTGCAAGGTGTGCTTACTCAAGACCAGTATGATGCTGCGCAAAAATATCTTGAAGTGAAAAATGACTATTCGTGTGCAAAAGGTTTGCCAAGTGCTGTTTATGATAAAATGCCCTCATCTTCTGATGAGACAGCAAAAGAAAAATGGATTAAATTTGCAACAGAACAGTTTTCAAACATGCAAGAGGCTATCAAAGAAGCACAACACCTCTATAGACAGTATAATCTTTATGCCGCGATACAACATCTTGTTATAGAAAACCAAACATTACCACATCTTGTTAGTTCTTTGCGTATTGCTCTAAATGCTCTCCAGAAGTATTTTTATCCAAAAAATAAATGGTAAATGCTTTAACGTATAAACGATTTTTGGGAACGGAATATTTGCATCATTTGTTTGTAAAGCAGCATATTTAGGTAAAAAAATAAAAAAACACAATATATTGATTTTTTTTGTTGGCATGGTGTAAAAAATCGTATTTAATGACGCTGCTGTACTGGTCGAATTGCGTCCAAAATTCAAAA
>NZ_JBHIQC010000078.1:0-2039 GCF_042196385.1 Bartonella sp. AP150HLJHH
ATGGTTTTTTCTGTTTGTGTGTAGCGTGCCGCCAGCACTCGAAAGGCTAAAGCCTCATCTTGATGAGCAGTCCAGCTCCTAGCATTGACAGAAGAAAAGCGTGGACCGGTCACGTAAGGGTGACTTGAGACAAATCTTTGGTGTTCTGCATCAAAATCCCCAAGCTTTGCTAGTGAGACAGAATGATCAGCATCATCGGTTTTAATGACAAAAGCCGTTAAGCGGTCATCCATCACAAGGAGTGGTACATCATAGCGTGCTTCTGCCCATCCTGCCTTTGCGCCCTTCATAGAATAAAAGCTTTGCGCTTGAATATCGGCGGTCGGATAACCGTTTTCTGTAGTGACCAAATCAATCACCAAATCATGGTTCTGATTGCCGATTTTGCAAAGATGAAAGTCAATACCGGTAATTTGCCGTGTTTCATCGGGGGTAAAAACTTGCGCTTGTGGGTCAAATTGCGTCCAGATCTTCACTGTTGTGGTGCGCCGCATCACTTTCACATCAATCACGCCTTGACCTGTAAAAAGCCCTGTTGCAATTGTTCCACCTTTTCCCCGTGCCACAACATTTTTTGTGCCAGCCGTAATATTTTGTGGAATCGTGAAAGCGCCCTCAAGGGTGCCCTTGCTATCGGCAATAAGGAGACTCTTTGGTAAAACATTCACACCATCAAAGGTAAGACTTTCCAAGATTTCGCTACTGCCAAAACCTTCAATTTTAAAGTGAAGGGTAATTTGTCTTAAAAAGTCGATTTGTTCTTGGTGTGTGTTGATGAAATTATCGCTTACTTCTGTTCTACGTATGGTACTGCCGCGATGTTTTCCCATAATGATTTGATTGGTGATACCCGAGAGCCAATCGGTGCGTTGTTCATGCCAAAAGTCTGTTGCGGGTTCAAGGGTTACTGTACCAGGCAGGGGTGCAAAATTTTGATAAGGATTGATTTTTTCGCAAGCCGTTGTCAACTCTTGCGCAATGATCACTTCATTTGTCCAGTCAAGGGTGACAGGCGCTGTAAGATTAGCGGTGTAAAAGGTTGGATCAATGGCGAGCTGTAAAATGCCGTTGCCTACAGCCCCCGTTTGTTGAAAGCCTTCATCTCTGTAACTATCATCAAGAAAAGGGTCTGCAAACATGCCCTTTTTGGCAACAGGTTCTTTAGAGTCAACATTGCTTTTAATACGCTCTAATTGCATCAGACGGTCAAGCGAAAGCACTCGTTGAAAATAGCGCCACATCTCATCATAGGGGGCAACCCGTGTGCCATCATTGACCACAACCGGCGTTTCAAGCCAATTGTTGGTGATCGTTGCAAGGGACAACACATCATCAGGGACATTTGGTGCCATGGAGTGATCTGATGAAACTCCTTTGATATAGACGACATTGCCCCCCGTGTTGAGACCGATACGGTCAATGCGGGGCAATTTATAAGTGTAACTGACGATAATATCACCACCCTCCGCACCCCCTGAGACAGTAATTTCCTGTGCTGTGACTTTATCAGCCGTGATTTTTGCGCGATAGCGATAAGTCACCTTATAGCTGCTCCCTGCTAAAGGTTCGTCTCCCACCGGTGCCCAATCAATGGTGTCTCCTGTTTTTTTAAAATCTGTGCCTTCTTTAAATTCCTTGCTTCCTTGAACGACTTTAATAAACGCGGTGATGCTTTTATCAGGAACACCATCACGCCCAGCGGCAACGGCACCACGGGTGACGGTAACGGTCTTTTCTTTTGTCAACAAAAGAGATTGAATATCGGCAAGAGGAAAATAATAGGGTTTAAAGGTGAAACTTGTTTTCCCTTTTGGGGGCGCAAAAATATGCGTTTCGCTAGGAACAACGCTTGTCGAAAAGTCCTCGAGTTCTTCATGACGCAAAGCCGCTAAGCGTTTGCGTTTAAAGCCATTGATATTGGCTTCTCCTTCTTGAATACTAAACACTTGGCAACCGTTATTGGCTCCCAATGCGCTCACACGGCAGCCACTCACGATATAATGCCCATGGGCGCGGTCGTACGTCGCAATAGCTTGCAT
>NZ_JBHIQC010000079.1:0-1977 GCF_042196385.1 Bartonella sp. AP150HLJHH
TCCAACCTGTTGTATCATCATCTTTATATTTTGGATTGTTCTGCAACTCAAAAGGAATATGAGAATTGCATAAAATTACAAAAATATTTGTTATTATTATCAAACCAAAAGATGCGAATATCAAAATACTTTGAATAAAGTAGGGATTTTTTTTAATTTCTAAAAAGCATAAAAATATAAAAATTATAATACCAAACAAGGCTCTTAGCTGCTTATCTGTAAACATATTTATTTCCTGCGGTTTTTGATAATTTTTTGATCTCTTTATTGATCTCATCTATGAGAGGTTCGTAATTGAGAACGCTTTTCGGAATACCACCCCCATATATCCAAGCTTTCACTTGCGCCTTGGTACTGTAATCAACATTACAAGGCATTGATTTATAATAATAATTCACTGTTTTGTATGTTGAATGAGAGTCTCGAATATCGTAAGATTCTCTCATTTCAAAGCTGTTTATCTTGAATCAATCAAAACCACTCATTTGCACATAACAAGTGGGATGAGTGTATGGATCAAATTTGTATAAGAAAGGAATAAAAATGGCTCTTATGAACCGTCTTAATGCAAGATCTGTCGCAACATTGGGAGCTGGCAAATATAATGATGGTGCCGGCTTGTTACTTCATAAGCGTAAAGATGGAGGTGCTCAATGGATTTACCGTTTTACCATTCATGGGCGGCGCCGTGAAATGGGCTTGGGTGCTTTAAGAGATGTTTCTTTAAAACAAGCCCGTGAATTAGCAAATCAATGGCGCTCTGTTTTACGTGAAGGGCGTGATCCTATTAAAGAACGTGAGAAACAAAAGCGTGAGGCAATAAGCAATCTTCATTATTTAAAAGATATTGCCTTGGATACTTTTGAAACTCGTAAAGCTGAATTAAAAGGGGATGGGAAAGATGGACATTGGTTTTCGCCTTTACAACTTCATATTCTCCCTAAATTAGGTTGTCTTCCTGTGTCAGAGATTACACAAACAGAAATACGTAATACACTTGCCCCTATCTGGCATACAAAAGCTGGAGCTGCTCGGACAGCATTGATACGTCTCAAACTTTGTCTCAAACATGCTGCTGCATTAGGTTTGGATGTTGATTTACAAGCAACAGAAAAAGCACGCGCTCTTTTAGGAAAACAACGCCATAAAGTCAAAAATTTACCTGCAATGGATTGGAAAGATATACCAGCTTTTTATCAAACACTTTGCGAAGCATCAACCCTAACACAACTGGCTTTGCGTTTGCTTATCCTTACAGGGGTTCGCTCTAACCCTTTACGTCATATTCATAAAGATCAAGTTGAAGGTGATATCTGGACAATCCCTGCTGAAAATATGAAAGGAAAGCGTGATACTACAAAAGAGTTTCGTGTGCCCTTATCATCTGAAGCATTAGACATTTTAAAACAAGCGCGCTCACTTTCTCGCAATGATTTCTTCTTTTCTGCAACCGGTCGCGGTCCCCTTGCTACGAAGTGTATGGCTCAATACATGAGAGACAATAAACTTGAAGCCTGCCCCCATGGATTTCGCTCTAGTTTACGCGATTGGCTCGCTGAAACAACCGATGCCCCCTATGAGGTTGCTGAAACAATTCTAAGTCATACAGTCGGAGGACAAGTAGAGCGTGCCTATCGTCGTACTGATTATTTAGAACAGCGCCGCGTTTATATGGATAAATGGGCGGCTTATGTCACGGGTCAATCTTAAGATATGGAGTGCATAACCCCATGATCTGTGGATAACTTTCTCTCTCTTCTCTCTCATTCTTTCTCAATAAGAGTCATAAATTATCACATCAAAAATTGTATGATAAAATATTGTTTTCTATAAATAAAACATCTTTCCAAATGAACCAAAATATGGTTAATAAATAGTTATGATTTGTTCTCATTTTTTTATAGAAAGGATTTTAGTATGACAGAAAATGATATTCTTTTGACAGACCGTGAAAGTGCAAAATTGCTTCATATGAGT
>NZ_JBHIQC010000080.1:0-1891 GCF_042196385.1 Bartonella sp. AP150HLJHH
AGTCTATGGGGTGGGGGAAGTATTTCTCCATTACGATTAATTCGTAATTATGAGGAATTACAATGAATAGAACAGAGCGCAAACGTGAAAAGCAGCCAGAAGCGATCATTCCTTATGTGCGCCATGTCAACAAGCACATCATTGCGCTGGATTCACGCGCTCTCATGAGCGTTATTAAACTTGAAGGGATTAACTTTGAGACAGCAGATATTATTGATCTGAATGTGCTTCACGAACAGCTCAATAATCTGTTTAAAAACATAGCGGATGAACGGATAGCGCTTTATAGCCATATTATCAGAAAGCGTGAAACGATTTATCCGGATGGGAATTTCAGATCGGCATTTGCCAAGCAATTAGATGATAAATATCGCGACCGGATGATTTCACAGGAGCTTTATCGCAATGATCTTTATCTTTCTATTTTGTGGAATCCACACGTTGATCAAACGGATAAATTAGTGGAGTTTTTCAAACGTTTAGGCAAAGCCAAGCAAGAAAAGACAGAAGTTGATGCAGAGTCCATTCGCAAGCTTGAAGATATTACAACAGATCTTATTCAAAATTTAGAGCGCTATGGTGCAAAAAGACTGAGTCTTTATGAACATGAAGGTAATATTTATTCGCAGCAAAGTGAGTTTATCCACCAATTGGTGGGAGGTCGTCGTGAACGTATCCCTCTCACATGGGGGACGATAGCTTCGACTGTTTATTCAGACCGTCTCATTTTTGGGAAAGAGATCATAGAAATACGCTATGAGGCGGCACAGCGGTTTGCGGGCATGTTTGGTTGGAAAGAATATCCAGCAAAAACCAGGGTAGGCATGGCGGATGGTTTGCTCACCCTTCCCTTTGAGTTTATTTTCACCCAATCTTTTATTTTCAAGAGCAAAAATGCTGCCAAACAGATTATGGGGCGCAAACAGAATCAAATGGTCAATGCAGGAGATCGAGCAGGTTCACAAATTATGGAACTGGATGATGCGCTTGATGATCTTGAATCCAATCGTTTTGTTTTAGGGGAACATCATTTATCATTGGCAGTTTTTGCTGATACGCCGCAAGAATTAGCGGATAATCTTGCCAAAGCGCGTTCTCATCTTACAAATGGTGGGGCTGTCATTGCGCGGGAAGATTTAGGGTTAGTGGCGGCTTGGTGGGCACAATTGCCTGGCAATTATGCTTATCGCACCCGCTCTGGTGCAATAACAAGCCGCAATTATGCAGCGCTTTCTCCTTTTCATTCTTTTCCGGTTGGAAAAATAGATGGCAATGTATGGGGACCAGCGGTAGCCTTGATGAAAACCTCTGCTGGTTCACCGTTTTATTTTAACTTTCACTTTGGAGATTTAGGCAATACGTTTGTTTGTGGTCCCTCTGGTTCTGGGAAAACGGTTATTGTCAATTTTCTTTTAGCGCAACTTCAAAAGCATGATCCCAATATGGTCTTTTTTGACAAAGATCGGGGTGCAGAACTTTTTGTCAGAGCGGGTGGCGGCACTTATATGCCCTTGAAGAATGGTAGACCGACAGGCATAGCACCGCTAAAAGGCTTAGACTATAACAATCCAGCAGATAGAGTTTTTTTACGCCAATGGATTATAAAGCTTGTTTCGTCTGAAGATCAAAAGATCAGTGAATCAGAAAGACAAGATATTTCTGCTGCTGTTGACCAACTTGCCTTATTACCCAAAGAACAACGGACGATCTCCGCCTTACAAATGTTTTTTGACACCACGCACAGGGAGGGGATATCGGGTCGTTTAGAAAGATGGTGTAAAGGCAATGCCTTAGGGTGGGTTTTTGACAATCCTGATGACGACATTGGCATTGATGCAAAATTTATTGGTTATGACATGACGGATTTTTTAGACAATAATGAAATTCGTCC
>NZ_JBHIQC010000081.1:0-1760 GCF_042196385.1 Bartonella sp. AP150HLJHH
TTATCAGCAAAATCGTTCAGCTCTTCTTCAACGCGCGTATTCCACAATCCATTATCTGTCTCAACAAGTTTATCATTCCTCATTAAGTATTCGACAATAGCTGCAAATTTTTTCTGCGAACAATGACAAACGCGTGCAAGCGTTTGAAAATCTGTTTTAAGTGGTTCTTTTTTTTTCATACATGTAAACGAGAAGGGTTATATAAACCCCCCGTTGTTCAGATGTCATTCCATTTGTACCACTTATCCAGTCATACAAATGGAATCTTATCCATGGCATACCATTAGATATGCGCGCGCCCTTCTTTCATTAAATATAAATTAGTGATCATAATCCCCCCCTTAAAGCTGTTGCGTATTTATGCGTGCGCATGGTGACGCGTAATCTATTTATTTGATCTCTTTATTTTTGCCTGTTTAAGAGTGTGAATGATGCTGTTGATGTTTGTTATTTTCTGTATGAGCAGCACTATGAGAAGATATTACTGTTTGTGATGCATTTGCTGTACTAATTTTCTCCACCAGATGAAGCGTATCTTTTCTTCGTTTTGTCATTGGACGAATAACTCTATGGGATTTACTCCCATAATTATGTAGGAACCAATCTAGTGTAACCCAAGATAGACCCTTGGCTTTAGACAACTGAATAATTATATTCCAGTATTTTGGAGAAATACTATTGCGATCACGCATTTTACGCGCAGCCTCATAGCTACAACCAATTTCTTTTGCAAATTGGCGTATAGATCCCCAAGATTCAATCAAACTTTTGACATAAAAATCATTAACCATGACACAAATAGTACATTACGTACAATTTTAAATCAAGATAAAATCGTACACAATGAATTAAAAAAATAGTGGATAATGTACAAATGACTTATTTGCCAAAAGATAGACTTAAAATAGCGCGTAAGAATGCTGGATACGCAACACCAAGCGAAGCTGCGCGCGCTATACCAGCTCTTAATCAAAATACCCTAATTAGTCACGAAAATGGAAATCGTGGTATTTCGCGCCAAATAGCCGAGCTCTATGGACAAGTATTTAATGTAGATCCGGGGTGGATTTTGTATGGCGAGTCTCCTCAAGAAAATCCTAACCTCAATATAAGTATTCCTGTCGTTTCATGGATTAGCGCTGGAGAATTAAGCGAGCAAGATGGGATAAGGGATTTTTCAGATTATCCTATGACAGAGGCTGTTAATCTTCCTGCCGGTGAATGGATTGCTTTACGTGTAGATGGCGCATCTATGAATAAAATTAGCCCTCCAGATTCTATAATATTTGTAAATATGCGAGACAAAAAACTTGTGCCTAATGCCTGCTATGTAATTGCAGATGAATCTGGACAAGCGACATATAAACGATACAGACCTAATGATGATCCTCCTTTTCAGCCCGCTTCATACGACAAGACAATAAAGGCTCCAAAACTTGAAGGCGCTATCTCTATAATAGGTCGTGTACGGCGCACTATTCTTGATATGTAAACACAATACGATTCTCTGTTCACGTTATCGATTAGATTGCCATCAACAGATTGAAGCAAGTTTGCTTGATTTTTATCAGTAAACAGCAAAATTTTGATTCTCTAAATTGTGCCCTGATTCGTCTTTTTTATTTTTTTAAAAAAAATAGTACATTATGTACTTGAGTATCTTTAGTGCGTAATGTACTAATTTATTCCATAAACCACGCACAAAAAATCGCCAAGAGGCGTTAGGGAGGAAAAATTATGGAAAATCCAATTCTTATAAA
>NZ_JBHIQC010000082.1:0-1680 GCF_042196385.1 Bartonella sp. AP150HLJHH
GAGTGGCTCTTGTGAGATTTATGGCTCTGTTTATGGCAATGCTAAAATCTCATATTGTGCAACGATCTGGGGGCGTGTTTATGGCAATGCAAAAATCAATAAAAAAAGCAAAGTAAGGTTGGTTCCAAAAAAATGTGAGGTTTATGAAAGGGATAATGTTGTCAATATAACTGATAAAACAGAATAAAGAACGGCGTGGGGGGCGTGCTTTCTTTATGGTGTATAAACGCATATAAAATGCATTGCTATAAACATCTCATAAAAGATAGCATTCATAAAAAAAAGCCGTGCCAAATGATATGACGCGGCTTTCAAATAGCGTTTTTTATTGATTAAAATGAATCATCCACAATGGAGTAATGAATGCATATATACAAAACGTATCATATTGCAAGCGCTCTATGAGAGATATGAAAACTTATCAAAAGGAATGTAAATGATGCGTTTGATTTTTACTCACTCATTTGAATTACAGAGCCTATAAACGCTTGTTATGGCTATCAAACGTATCAAACAAATCAAAATGCTCGGTAGCTTTAACAATCCAATCAAAAGCAAATGCATATTCAATAAATATCTGCAAAAAACGTTCTTTTTACATTTGGAAGCGTTGGTTTTTACAAAGCAGCTTTTCATAAGATAAATAAACAATTATGGTTTTTTGTTACCATTTTTATCAAGTCAATTTTATTAATAATAGTTATTAAAAAATCACAAAATTAGAATAACCACTTGAAAATATACCCATATGGGTATATTAATAATCATGAGTAAAATAAAACGTATCATATGGCTTGGTTCTTCACTCAAAGATATAAAAAGTCTTCCTGATCTTATTCAACAAAGGATTGGTTATGCTCTTTATCTTGCTCAGATAGGAGATAGAGGAGAAAATGTTAAGGTTCTCAAGGGGTTTGGATCTGCCAATGTTCTAGAAATTATTGAACGCGATATTCAAGGAACTTATCGCGCTGTTTATACGATACAATATAAAAAATCTCTTTATGTGTTGCATTGTTTTCAGAAAAAATCGACCCGTGGCATTGCAACACCAAAACCAGACATTAATCTGATTAAAGAACGTCTCAAGTTAGTAGAACAATTAGAAGGGAATTAAAATGATCAATGTTTTTCACGGTAGTTCCAATGTTTATGCGGATCTTGGCTTTTCAGATTCCAGAGAGATGCTTATCAAAGCGCAACTTGCTCATAAGATTAGTCAAATTCTGAAAGAAAAAAACTTAACACAAAAACAGGCTAGTCAACTTTTGAAAATGACTCAACCAAAACTGTCTAAACTCTTAAGTGGAGAATTTCGAGGAATTAGTGAAATGAAAATGCTTGAGTGTTTGGCAAAATTGGGAAACGATATAAAGATTATTGTTAATCCGAAAGAAGTTAAAACGCTTGAAGGACATTTTGAAGTTGTTTTTTCTTCTTAAACTTCTTTATGATTAGCTTTTTATGGTCTATTCATACATGGCAATTGTTTATAAAAAATGGTCAAATGAATCACGTATAAAAGTGTGGATTCTTGAGTGGATTCATATAAGATAATTACAAACAAACTATTGACTTTATTGTATTTTTGTTTATAATGTCCTTCAACAAGCGTGACCATCCGACGACCGTTTTCAACATCAATGCTCCCTTCATCACTGTAATAATCAAGATCATTAT
>NZ_JBHIQC010000083.1:0-1594 GCF_042196385.1 Bartonella sp. AP150HLJHH
TCTCTTTAAACGAAAATACTTGTTTAAAAGCCATTTCTTATGAACAAGCCTTGCAACAAAATGGTTGGGGGCAATTAAAACCGATTGCTACGGCTCTCTTACCTGTCGAGCCTTTTAGCTTATTACAGCTTCCAATGTCATTAATGGACTATATTTATGAGGTTGCCGATCTTCAACAATCTTCTATCGATTTTATTGCTATCTCTGCTTTATGTGGATTGGCTGCTGTCATTGGAAATGGCGTGCGTATCGCTCCCAAAAAACATGATAATAATTGGAAAATTGTTCCTAATCTCTGGGGTGCTCTTGTGGGGCAACCTTCAACACTCAAAACACCTACCATGCAAGCCGCTTTAACTCCTCTCTATGCCTTTCAAGAGGAATGGCATCAAGAATGGTTAAAGAAGAAAGAACAGCAAGAAAAGAAAGATATTCTTATTGAATTAGATAAACGAGAAAAGAAAAAACAAGCCTATAAAGCACTCAAAGATCAAGATGAGGAACAAGCCCTTGCCCTTCTTTCACAATCTATTGAACACAAAGAAAGTGATGATAACACTCTTGATAAACGACGTCTTATTGTCAACGATGTGACTGTCGAAAAGCTTGGGGAACTCTTAAAAGAAAACCCCCGTGGTCTCTTGATGGTACGAGATGAATTGGCTGGGTTTTTAGCTAATATGGAAAGAAAGGAATACCAAACAGACCGTGCCTTTTATCTAACAGCTTTTAATGGCAATACGTCATACACCTATGACCGTATTGAACGTGGAACCATTCATATTCCCAATGCAACCATTTCCATTATTGGGGGCATTCAACCCTCACGCATTATTCCCATTATTCAAGCCATGTGCCATGGAATAAATGATGATGGTTTCATGCAACGATTTCAAATGATTGTATGGCCCGACGAACGAAAAAAGCGGTTATGGACGGATAGACCTCCCAATCAAAAGGTATGGGAAAGCTATCAAGGGGTCTTTCGTTCTCTTTATGATAAACCGTTAGGCTCACCAAAGCATCCGATAACCATACGCTTTTCTGCTGAAGCTCAAGAAATGTTTCGTGTATGGTGGGAAAATTTTCAGAAAAAAATAAATAGTGGTCATTTCTCTACAAATTTACAATCGTATCTTTTGAAAATGGATAAAACCATACCAACACTTGCGTTGATTTTTGAATTGACCGAAGGGGGTCGTTTTGAAATCAATAGAAATGCTCTTGAGAGAGCCTTGTATTGGGAAAAATATCTGTTAAGTCATGCCAAACGTCTTTATGCGGCGCATGATACATTAGCAACAGAAAGTGCAAACTTGCTTGTCAAGCGCTGTGATTATTTACCTAATGTTTTTACTGCACGGGATGTTTATAAACGTGATTGGAAATGTTTAAAAGACAATGAAGCTGTGAAGCAAGCTTTAGAGCTTTTATGCCGTTGCAATTATATTCGTGAAATCTCTGGAGACAATAACTCCCAAGGCGGTCGACCTACCATACGCTATGAATGGCATCCTTTAGTGAAAAGTCATAAAACATTTCAATGAATGAATTTTAAATTCCAATAAAACATATAACTTATGTATTCATAAAA
>NZ_JBHIQC010000084.1:0-1593 GCF_042196385.1 Bartonella sp. AP150HLJHH
TGCTTGAAAGAGCGCCAGAAGCTTCTTGCGCTTGCAACCAAGGCGATAAAACCGCTTGTCCATTAGAACCCTGTTCGGAAAGTTTCACCCGCACCCTATGACCATCAACTTCTGCAACCCGCCCAATCATGTGCTGGTTGGCAAGACAGCGTTCAAGCGCATCAAGACGCTTCATGATTTGCCGCAAGGTGTCACTCAACAAATGCGCATCATTCATGCCCCCACCTCATTGTCCCATGAAATCAAACCACTTTTGAGTTGTCCTTCATCACAAAAAATATCTCGTCCCAACTGATGCAAATCTTGGTGCCATTCCACCACGCTTATCGATACACCACGCTGCTTAATCGCCGCAGAGATAATCGGTTCAATTTGCACCTCACGCGGGGCGCTCAAATGCGTTAGCCCCCACAATTGCCCGCTATGACAAAGCACCGCAATAGCTTCTGCCAAAAGCCAACTGGAAACATCACGCTCTTTGCCTGTGGTAATAATAAAAGCCCCTAAATGAAGATCAGCACTCATCTGTCCAGAAGCAACAGAAATTAAACGGCTTTCTAACACCGCAACACGCACGGCTGGAGCCACCAGCATCTGTGTTTCCAATTCTTCTAAATTAAAACGTCCAAATTGACAGCCGCAATCACGCACATCCGGCAAAGCGCTTTTAAGGCTTCTTATCACCGCTTCACGAAACTGATTAATGCGCCCTGCTTGCTTGACCGTTTGGTTCATGAAAAGACCCTTTCCAGCCAATCTTCTGCCGCCTTGACAATTTCCACTTTATTGCACGCTGAAAGCCCCAAATAAGGACGTGCGGGCATGGTCACTTGGCGCACACAAACAAAGCGGTGTGCATTGCCGCTTTTAAGAAAAAAGCGCAGTGTCTTGCCATTTTTCGGGCGAATAACCCCACCCAATTGATGAATCCGCGCATAAACCAACCCAGACCCCACAATCACCTGTTCTGGTGAAGCTTTCATATCAATGGAGCGTGAAAGCGCCCCACTGGCAAAAAGAATGGAGGTGCGGGCATGATTGTTTTTCCACTTCTCTCCTTGAGGAGAGGTTTTTTCGCTTTGAATCCGCCGCCTTGTGCTCTCTTGGATAAGACGCCCAACCCCTTGTGCCAAAGTCCCCATCGAGCTATCAGCGCCCTTTTGTAAAAAGGATAAAGCCGCTTCAAGCCCTGTCTCTTTAATCTCAATATGGGTTGAAACAGACATGTTACCTTCCCATCAAACGCGGCTTAGCATGGAAAAAAGCCCCATCACGCACGGGACCATCTTCGCTCATAATTTTAGGCTCATCGACCCCTAAACCCGCTTTGCCTTCCGCAATGCGTTTCAAGAGTTCAACCGCCTGTTTGTAACGATCTTCAATGGTCGTGGTCAGTGCCGTATGGCGTATGGCTAAATTATAAACAGCAATATTGACACAGATCATACCCAGAGCCGCCGGCTGTCCAGCAATCGGGACGCAGTAGCGATGAGACAAATGCACATCAATCTCACCGCTTGCCTGTTCGAGCGCGCGGGCAATGGCTTGCTCTGAAAAAACTGGATCAGAATTCTCATCCATCCCGCACAAATC
>NZ_JBHIQC010000085.1:0-1582 GCF_042196385.1 Bartonella sp. AP150HLJHH
CAGCTTAACTCCTCGTCAAAGTCATCTATCCAATTACCAATAAGCCTGCCTTCTTCTCTTGTGAGCGTGTGATTGATCTCTGTTGTGCGCCCAAAGGAAAACAAAGTGTCCCCAGCTGTTAAGTGAACACCGCTTTCATACTCCAACATGCTGTCATCAAGGCGTGACATATTGCATTCAACAGCTTGCACATTATAACCATAGGTCCCACGGCGAAAATCAGAGCGCAAACTTTTGGAAAGATCTGTGATTGCTTCAATGGCTTCAAGGCTTTTGCGTTCAGGCAACTGATCAAAATCAAGTTGAAAGGAATTCCACCATGCCCGCCCCGTCCACGCGGGTTGAAAGCGTGCCGAAATCTCTAACCATCTCAACCCCATCTCTATTGCCGCAAGTGAGCCGCGAATATTTTGCCATGCAAGACCCTGATCAATTAAATCATAAAGGGTAGAGAAATAAGGGTTTAATTCTTGTAAGCCATATTCGTCTATTAAAAAGGGCAACCAAGAAGGCGGACGCGTAATAAATTTCGCGCGGGGGATTTCTTCGAGTGCCATTTTAACGTGAGGGTCAAGAGCCATTGCTTCTGCAAAACAACGTTCAAACAAGCTCGAATTTGGGGGCAAAAGTGAGGAAAGCATCAATAAGCACGCCCCCGTTCAGATAAGACAATATCCCCCAAAGCTACAGCTTCATCAGGTGCGACCAAAATATCCTCACAAGGTTGCGTTATGTTCACATGGTGAACGCCCTCAACCATCAAGCGGCTTAGTATCCAACTTAAAGACAAATCACGCCCAAGCCTCCATGCACGCGCCCATTCTGCTCTCAAATTCTGCTCCGCTCTTTCCAAAACAAAGGAGCCTTCATCCGGTAACAACCAAAAATCAGCAGAAACATTGATCATCCGCTGTACCGCGCTTTTCACAAGGATGTGGTCATTGGTCATTTTAACATGGGGGGCATCAAGGGCTGCTTGCACCTTGGCAATTAAAGCCTCATCAGCCACCCCTGAAGGAGCGTCACTAAAAAGCGCAACATGAATAAGCGGACTTTTACCCTCACGATAAACAAAAGCATCTTTGACATGGATATCGCTTGAGAGGGCAAAATATTGATAACGTGGCGCTGTGCCCCCTGTGGAATGTCCTTGTCTATTCAAGCGAATGCGGCGGCGCAAACGCTCATCATCTTCATCCAAAAGGCGCGTGACCCCATGAAAATCCCCCAAATGGTCTAAACTTGTCCCACGAGCAAATGTGAGTAAATTGTCTCGCGCTACTTCATTGATCCGTTGGCGCAATAGAAACTCTTCATAAGCCGCCGCTTGCAATTGAATGACCACGGGATCATAAGCGGTTTTTTCTACATTATAAGGAATATGATGCGCCGCAAAAAGCTCAGTCAAACGCGTGATCTTTTGCTCTAAAATTGCTTCAACAGAAAGCTCTTCAATAATTTGTGGCAGAGGGAGTTGTGGAGGGGGAATCTGTGAAAAGGATAAAGGTTCAAACTCAGTCATCACCAACCTCTAAATTGATGCTCATTGGCTCTTGGTGTGACCAATCTCCCAAATGCCCAT
>NZ_JBHIQC010000086.1:0-1552 GCF_042196385.1 Bartonella sp. AP150HLJHH
ACGCAAGCAGAATGGCTTGCCAAATACCGGTTTCCCATATCACCATCTTTTTCGTGTTTCATGAGTGTCTCACGATCAAGCAAAGCAAGAGTACGACTAGTGGCAAAATGGCTAAGAATGAGCTCTGCTGGATAAGGTTTATCAAATTTCATCACCACCGTTTTGTCATCCGGTGCTTGAAAAGCCTCATCAACGTTTTGTTCTGTGATACCATATTCATTAAATGTCGCCGCAGTAGCCATCTTCAATTGAACAACCCGCTTCATGCTCCAAATAAGATCATTAGCATTCGCAGGACGACCATCGTTGAACTTTAAACCATCACGCAAGTGAAAAGTAATCACCGTACTCTGATCATCACTTGAAACATCCCAACTCTTCGCTAAAGAAGGAACCATTTTAGCAGCATCATCTGTAGCAGAAACGACTAAATTATCACAAACATTAACAAGAACTTCATTACCATAACGGTCATTGATTTGTGCGGGATCAAATGTACTTATTGTATCAAGATTCCAAGCCATCACAAGCGTATCGGCAGGTGTTTTCGCTGAAACTTGTTGCACAAACATCCCCATTGCAAGAACAGCAGAAACAAAAGAACTGCCCTTTTTCAATATTTTTCTTTTCACGTTCATAGAATTTTCCTTTTAAGATTTAAGGTTATTGTATAACTTCCCATGAGACAACATGCAAAAATGATAAGATCATGATTAGAAAACACGCCTTCTAGAGGTAAAATATCAAAATCTCTAAAAGCAGCAGCCACTTTTCAAAAGCTCATTCCCTCCCAAACACGTATAGAACAAACGAACATATGCAACGCAAAACGATCTGATTAAAATGAAGCTATCACGCACGATAGCACACGACATCACGGCACTTATAATTCAGAGCATATCAGACCAAAATCCTTCCTTGCTTCATTAAAAAGATTTCTTTTTCAAGTTTCTTCTTGCGATTTTCTAAAAAGTATCATCAAAGCGCTACTCTAATTGCTTCAAAAGCCTCAAAACAATTTGATATTTTGATGATCCTGAATAAATTTTTCGTAACCATTTTCACCCTTCTTCAGAAGAAAATTCGAACTTTGATTATAACTCCGTATCAAATAACAGCTTCGAACCTATAGATTATCATATTTTAAGTCATAAGGAATGTAACCTGAGGTATGAGAAGAGTAGCTTGATGTTTCCCCACGTACCCGCATACAACAGTTTTTCTCACCAAAACATTTTATAAAGTCCCCATTTTTTCAGAAACACTAAACTTTGCTTTATTCGTTACACCTGTCTTTTGCAACAAACAAATTTATTACTTTCTATACATATAAATTGAAATATCAAATATTAATATCTATACACGTAGAATTTATCGAGATAAATAACCTCTCTTCCCAATAGAATGTTTTGAAACAAAATTCTCTACACAACATAGTAATCCATTCCCGATAGAATTCAACGTATTGCAAAGTATTAAAGAGCTTTGCAATACATCAAATATATCATGACCATGTTTTTTATATTTTATAAACTTGATACCTTCTTATTTT
>NZ_JBHIQC010000087.1:0-1542 GCF_042196385.1 Bartonella sp. AP150HLJHH
CATTTTGTTTAGGAGGGAGAGATGATAGAATATCCAGAACATTTAAATAGCAAAGAAGATTATCTGAACATGCTTTCTTTTGACAAAGTTGAAACAGTAAGAAGGCTAGGGAATCTTTTAACAACACGTTTTTATTGGGTTTTTGTTAAAGAGCTTGGAGAGGGAGAAGAGGGGATTGAAGATGACACGCATAAGGTTTGTCTAACAACAACCATGCCGTTTGATTCAAATGGTGATTTTGTAGAAAAGCGTTGTCAGTATGAATTACAGGAAAGCGACTATGCGCCGCTCTTTCAACTTGGCTTTCGTGTTGAAGAAGTCGAGCAGCTGATCAAAGAGCATAGCCAATAGAGATCATAAGAAAACATTTTTATGCCGCCTCACTTTTGTGGGGCTTTTTTTATGGAGCGTCAGATGAGAAAGATATCGCAAGAAGGATTAGAGCTTATCAAACAATGGGAAGGTTTGCGTTTAGAGGCATATCGAGATACGGCATGTGTCTGGACGATTGGTTATGGTCACACCAGCAATGCGGGTCACCCCCTTGTCAAAAAAGGCATGTGTATTAGCCAAAAGCAAGCAGAAGAAATCCTTTGTGAAGACTTAAAGCAATTTGAGCAGACGGTAGAGGAATCGGTGACGGTTTCGTTAACGGATTGCCAATTCGCGGCATTGGTCTCATTTTGCTATAATGTAGGAACAGCTGCTTTTCGCAAGTCAACCTTATTGAAGAAGCTTAATCAAGGGGATTATGAAGCCGTACCCTTAGAATTACAGAAATGGAATAAGGTCGGTGGGAAGCCTCTTGCGGGTTTAGCCAACCGTCGAGCAGCAGAAGCGGGATTATGGGTAAAAGGGGCTTATGTTTCTTCGAATTATCAAAGGGTAGAAACGAAAACAGCAAGCGGTCTTTTAAAGATAGAAGCACTTGCCCCGATTATAGGGTCTTGTTCGGGGTTTGGAGGCTTGTTGGTTGGCAATGGTCCGGTGCAATGGGCTTTAGCAGGTATCATGGTTTTAGCGGCTGTAACGGGCATAGTGATTGTCGCCAAGCGGTTTGGGGAGCAACGCTTATGATTTTTTGGCTAAAGAAATATTCTCTTATGTTTACAGCGGCTTTAGCCGTTTTTTTTATGGCTTTAGCCAAGGCATTTCAGCTTGGCAAGCAAAGCGAACGGCAAAAGCAAACAGAGAATGCTTTAAAGACAGCAACAACCCGTCTTGAGGTAGAAAATGAAGTTAATCAAAAAAGTGATGGTGGTGTGCGCTCTGAACTTTCTCGTTGGGTGCGCGGCAAATAGGTCTGTTTCTTGTGGTGGCTGGTTGCCCATTTATTTGGATAATAAGGATGTTGCGGTCATCAGTTCCAACCTTGCAAGAGATATTTTGAAGCATAACAAGCAGGGAGCCCATTTATGTGGTTGGAAAGATGGTCAAGAAACGAAGCAGCAAAGATAAAGATCTTACAGAAACAGAACAACAGCTCCTTCACGAGATGATAGAGACCTATCAAGGCTTAAAGATGATGTCACGCATCATGAA
>NZ_JBHIQC010000088.1:0-1465 GCF_042196385.1 Bartonella sp. AP150HLJHH
CCATTCAGTTTTCTCTACTTTTTGATGAGTATTTTTATCCGTATAGCTTTCAGAAGTTGCCATACGAAAATTGACTACTTCTGTTCCAGAATTCATTGTTTTGCTTTCGGGGTTAGCACCAAGGCGTCCGATTAATGTCACTTTATTTAGCATGTTTTTTTACCTTAAACTTGTATTTTAATACATACAAAATCCTAGCATGATTTGCATATTTTTTCAATTATTTCAAAAGGATATTATTATTTTTTAACATATAAAATTATGTTTTTTTATCTTTTGATAAACATAAAGCCACATCACGCAAATGACATGGCTTTCTTTTTTCTATTTTAAAGCAGGCGCCCCCGCACCGCCGTTATTTTATTTACGCTGCTTTATCAACACCACAGACATCTTCAGAAAATTTCTTATTTTCTTTAAGCACAGCATTGCCATAAATTGTTGTAAATTGACAAATTTGTGCCTTGCCACTCACATACGCATTTTCATAAACACGGGCATTATCGTAAATAAGAGCCCCCTCTGTAATAACGGCATTATCACTCACAACGGCATTGCCAAAAACATAGCCTCCAATTTTTGCATTGCCATTAATGACTGCATTGTCATAAACATGTGCCTTATCATTCAAAACCCATGCCTGATCACTAATCACGGCATTACCATAAACCCTAGCCCAATTCACAACGCAGGCTTTATTGCGTATTTTGGCATTTTCGGAAACGCTTGCTTGAATAACCATAGCATCATCATAAACCCAGCAATTGCCATCATGAGAGAGGTTATCTTCATTTTCAATAAAACCACCTAAATCCCCCATCTTAACATCAGCAAAGTCTTTTAAAGCTTTAATGCGGTGTAAAGTCACACCGTTAACAACGCGGTTTTCATTAGTAAGTTCATATTTTGGAGATGTTTTTTGATTTTTAACTGTAGCGTTCATGCTAGTAATCCTTACGAAAATATAGTTTTGAATTGACAACCCTAAAAGGGCGCCGGGTGTTCAAAACACGGTCGTAAGTCCGTCGTCACACTTTTCTCATAAAGAGTATTGTATGGTGTGACCACACCCGACACAATCATTATATGCTAATCATAACATAAAAGACAGCCAGTATTTAAAGAAATGGGAAAAACCTTATCGTGATTTATCCGCTTACGATTAAGTGTTTTGAGCACTTGTCGACCTTTCTAAACGAACTTTTCTTTAAAGTCAATACGTATTTTTTATTTTTTTTCATTTTGATACCTACCTAGTTGAATATCAAGCGCTTTTAAATTTTACTTTTGGTTTTTATTATAAAATGTAGTGCGTAAATGGACATGTTTATTAAACTGCGTGTATGCAACATGAGAAAGAATGAATAAATTAAAAAAAAGTACCAAATAACGATATCTAAATACCAAAATACAGTATAACTATTTGGAAAAATTAAAACGACAAGTGCTAAACTTATTAGCTTTA
>NZ_JBHIQC010000089.1:0-1449 GCF_042196385.1 Bartonella sp. AP150HLJHH
TCGCCAGGGCGATTGACAACAATTTCAAATAAATTTTCATCATTGAGGAAGTCATCTAAGATCTTTAATTTTGTTAAGACGATGGAGGCGCGTTCTGCATTTTTTGCTGATGGCATAATGTGACTTTATTGGCTTAATGAAAAAAGGAATAGCTGGGAGTAGAGCGGTTTCTTTTGCTCTTTACGACTAGTTTATAGACAGAGGAAAAATCGAGATCTTTTGCTACGAAAATGTTGACGAGTTCGCCTTGAAATTTTTCTAAGGTAGGAGGAATATTGATTTGATTTTCAAGAGCAATACTGGCGGCCTCTTTTCCAGTGTTGTTTGCGCCTTGAAAACCGCCGCCTCCAGAGTTGTTTGAACCTTCTTTATTGGAATTGCCTACTATTTTATTTGTTAAAACTGTTGTGGCACCATCAATAACGGTGAGTAAAAGGGAAGAGCCAAAGCGTTCCCACCAATGGGTGTTGATGTTGCCATCAAAACCAGCTCTTCCTAAACTGTCTGTTGCGGGTGAGGCAAGGTCGATGATGACACCGGTTGGGGTTTTTGCTCTTGTCCAGAGCACAAAGAGGCGAGATTGACCTTGTTTTATTCCTCCGCGGTATTCGCCAATCACTTGGGTTCCTTTATCAAGCAAAACAACGCGCCCATTGTCAGAGAGGATATCACGGTTGATGATGCAGCTTGCAAAGCCTGGTTGCTCACTGTTTAATGCGGTTTCTAAGATACAGGGAATAGAGGTTCCCATGGCGATGATAAAGTTTCTATTGCCGATGAGTTTTGCTTTTGCTTTTGCTTCTTCTGTTGTGGTAGGCTTTAATAGGGTTGCAAAATTTTGTGTGTCTTGAAGGGCAGGAGAATTTTGCGCATTCGCGAGATTTTCAAGGGCATGGAATTTTTCAAAGGGGTTGAGAGTCGTGTTGACGATGTCTTTTAATTGAGATTTAGAGCCTTTGGCAAAAGCGAGAACAGGGGCACGTCTTGCGGCATCAAGTAGTGGGTCATCTTTTTTGGGTTCTTGTGCGAGTGGTTGTGGGGGTGGTAAGGTTATTGGCGCTATGTTTGCACGCGGGTCAGAGGGCGCGAGCTCTAAAGGGGCGAGGGAATTGTGAAAGTTTTGTGCTTGTTTTTTATGAGCTTTTGCGGTGTCTTTTTGTTCTGTGGGAGTGGATAAGATGTTCCAGAGCACATAGCCGCAGATTCCTATACAGGCGATTGCGACAACTATTTTTTTGCCGGCGGTTTTGGCGCTATTGTTTTTGCCATCCCCAATAGATCCGCGATCTTCGATGATTGGTTTATCACTCATGTGTTGTCCCCTTCAATTCCCGCTTATTTAAAGATCTGATGCAATTTTACGTTCAACAGATGGTGAGGTTGTTCCGGTATTTGGATTTGTGCCTTTTGGTTGATAGGCTTCGTTAAAGACGCATAGGACGTTTTTTC
>NZ_JBHIQC010000090.1:0-1425 GCF_042196385.1 Bartonella sp. AP150HLJHH
ACGGCTTTTACAATCAGATCTCATTAAACCAGAGGATATGGAATATAAGTTCCGTCATGATATTCATGCCAATGAGATTGTTTTACTGGCTTATTACATAGCAGCCATTAACATTGAATCGACTTATCATAGTTTGATGAAAGGTGAGTATATTCCTTTCAAGCATATTGGTTTGGCTGATACGTTTCGGATGCTTGAAGAGAAGAACCTGCTACAGGAATTGTTTAAAAAAAATAGTGAATATTTGGAACTTCAGAAAAATCTGGATATCCAAGTTATCTTTGGTAACCCTCCTTATTCTTCTGGTCAAAGAAGTGAGAATGATAATAATGCAAATGTAGAATATGAAATACTTGATAGAAGTATCCAAAATACGTATGCACTTAAATCTCAAGCAACATTAAAAAGAAATCTCTATGATAGCTATATTAGAGCGATTAGGTGGGCAAGTAATCGCTTAAGTTCCCAAGGTGGTATTGTAGCTTATATTTCTGGAAATGGATGGGTAGATAAAGCATTTGCTGATGGCATGCGAAAATGCTTACGAAATGAATATTCTTCTATTTATATTATTAATCTTCGTGGTGATATTCGAAAAAATATAAAATCAAAAGAGCTATCAAAGGAAGGAGGCAATGTTTTTGGTTCTGGAAGCCAAAATGGAATAGCTGTAACGATTTTTGTGCGCAATCCCAATAAAAAACAACCGTGTGAAATTTACTATCACGACATTGGTGATAATCTTTCTACAGACCATGATACGTCGATTCAATGTTAATGGCAGCTATGTAATAGGCGAGCAAGACAATCTCATTGGCATGGATATCATGACGGAATTTATATTCCATATCCTCTGGTTTGATGAGATTGGATTGTAAAAGCCTTGTGATAAAGGTTCCAGTTCCCGTGAAAGGATCGAGGATAGAGACACCACGTGATCCTAAGCTTTTTCCAAATTCATTGCGTAAAACATCATCAACAGAATGAATGATAAAATCAACAACCTCAACAGGCGTATAAACAATCCCAAGCCTATCTGTGGTTTTCTTAAATGCCTTGGCAAAAAAACTTTCATAAAGCGTAATAATAAGATTTTGCCTTGCTTGTGGTGAGGTAATCCCAGAAGCACGAAGCCTTACACTGTTATAAAACTCTTGTAATTCCTCGGATTCTTCCTCGATATTGGTTTTATCCAATTCTTTTAAGATTTTTTCCATGGCTTGCGAAATAGCATTGTTTTGCACAAATTCATTGCCCTCAAACAAGGCTTCAAACACGGGACGCGTGACAAGATGTTGTGCTAACATCTCAATGGCTTCCTCTTGTTTTATTTCACTGTTTAAATTGTTCTTTAATTCCTTATGAAAGGCATCAAACGCATGAAAGGCTTCACTGTTTTCATCAGCAAGCAGGTTTTGGAGATGC
>NZ_JBHIQC010000091.1:0-1394 GCF_042196385.1 Bartonella sp. AP150HLJHH
GAGAGAGAAAGTTATCCACAGATCATGGGGTTATGCACCCCATATCTTAAGATTGACCAGTGACATAAGCCGCCCATTTATCCATATAGACACGGCGCTGTTCTAAATAATCAGTCCGACGATAGGCACGCTCTACTTTGCCGCCAACTGTATGACTTAGAATAGTTTCAGCGACCTCATAGGGAGCATCGGTTGTTTCAGCAAGCCAATTGCGTAAACTAGAACGAAAACCATGCGGGCAGGCTTCAAGTTTATTGTCTCTCATATATTTTGCCATACAATTCTCAGCAAGGGGAGCACGACCGGAAAAAGACAGAATGAAATTACTTTTGGAAATACAACGGGCTTGTTTAATCACTTTTAGCGCTTCAGATGATAGAGGTACGCGAAATTCTGTTGTAGCGTCACGCAAACCTTTCATATTCTCAGCAGGAATAGTCCATACATCATCTTCAATCTGATCTTCACGAATATGACGCAAAGGGTTGGTACGAACGCCTGTCAGGATAAGCAAGCGCAAAGCCAGTTGTGTTATGTTTTGTGTTTTACAGAGTAACTGATAAAAGGCGGGAACATCTTTCCAATCCATTGCAGGTCTATTAGTGGTTTTATGACGTTGTTTACCTAAGAGCGCGCGTGCTTTTTCTGTTGCTTGTAAATCAACATCTAACCCTAATGCAGCCGCATGTTTGAGACAAAGATTAAGACGATTTAGTGCTTTCTCTGCTGTTGCAGCTTTTGTATGCCAGATAGGAGCAAGGGTATTGCGTATCTCTGTTTGTGTAATCTCTGAAACGGGCAGACAGCCCAATTTAGGGAGAATATGAAGGCGTAATGGTAAAAACCAATCACAAGCTTTACCATCTCTTTTTAATTCAGCTTTACGGCTTTCAAAAGCATCTAAAGCAATGTTTTTTAAATAATGAAGATTACGCATTGCCTCACGCTTTTGTTTATCGCGTTCTTTAATGGGGTCACGACCCTCATGTAAAACAGCACGCCATTGGTTTGCCAATTCACGGGCTTTTTTTAAAGAGACATGTCTTAAGGCGCCCAAGCCCATTTCACGGCGCCGACCGTGAATGGTATAACGATAAAGCCATTGAGCACCACCATCTTTACGCTTATGGAGGATCAAGCCGGCACCATCATTATATTTGCCAGCTCCCAATGTTGCGACAGCCCTTGCGTTAAGACGATTCATAAGAACCATTTTCATTCCTTTCTTATACAGTTTTACCCACACGCCAGCCCCGCTTATGCCGTGCAAGCAAATGGGTTTGTTTGATTCAAGATAAACAGATTTGAAATGAGAGAATCTTACGTTATTCGAGACTCTCATTCAACATACAAAACAGTGAATTATCATTATAAATCAGTGTGTTGTAGGTTTA
>NZ_JBHIQC010000092.1:0-1387 GCF_042196385.1 Bartonella sp. AP150HLJHH
ACACACTGAAATCATTATTTATCAATGAGTTAAGTGTACAATGTACAGTCAATTTGAAAATTCTGTCGCTAGCGATAGTTCGCGCTCGCCTGCCCCGCAACGAAGCCAACCCACTGGGAAGTACCTTTTGAGTTGATTTTATTGATTTTTTTATGAAAAAAATAAAGCATAAGTGATAATCTGTTTTTAAAATTGCAATAAGAATATTTAATGCCTAAACTCATAAGAATATGGAATATATAGATAAAGCTTGAGAACATGATCTAGCCTTTTTTATTAGCAGCGTATTCTTGACGAGAAAGTTGTCTCTGTATGTTTTTGGTTAATCTTTCATTGGCATATTGTGCAATAGCACTTGCAATCTCTGGTTTGGACATCACCCCAGCAATTGAAGGTCCCTCTTGTTTTGCAATGGGAAATTTATCTCCATCCGCTCTTTGAAACACATTCCCATTCAGCTTTTTTAATTCAACACGCTTTGGAAAACTGCCTCCCTTGATAAAACCATGGGGTAAGATTTCTTTCTTTCCAAACAGTGTGTAAGTTACGCCGCGTTTTGTTTCGTTTACTTTAAAAAATTTAAGAGGTATTGGTGTTCCAAAACCAATGATATCTGTCTCAAGAAACCTTGCTGTCGCCTTTTCTTTAATATAAACACCTCTTCTTATACGCTTTATTTGGGCTGATGAGATGTCAGCAACTTGCTTTTCAGTAAAGCGTTCAACTTGTTTTGCTGCGGTGTTTAGAGCATTACGCAAAGCCCAATTAAGGCGAGGGGCTTGAAGGCTTGTGAAGGTATCTTTTGCCTGTTGAAGATACCATTTTTGGTGGATGATTAACTTCAACTTCTAAGCCTTTTTTGGGGTAGGTGACTTGGAAGCTTTAGATGCTTTTGGCTGTTCGAGTGGAATTTCCTCTGTCACTGGTTCAGACGATGTTTGTACGGCTTCTTGTTCTATCTGTTTAATTTGTTCAATTGCCTTATCTGTTTTTGCTGTTGTCTTGACGTCAACAAAAAGTTTTGCAGCATTGGCGCGCTTGAGACGTGCGTAGACTTGATTAGAAACTTCAACAAATGGATTATTGGGTGTTGATGGTTCAAAGCGAACAGTGCTTTTATTGTCTCCAACAACACACATTGGCTTAGTGATGACAGCTTTCATCATTGCTCCTTTTGCGTCATAATTAATGACATCATTAGTCAATTATTGATTTTTGTTATTTGAAAAATAGATTAGTCAGAATTACCCAGAAAACAGGGCTTTCTAGCCACGTTTCAAGATCACATTTTACTAAATTTTAGAGGATATTTTTGAATTTTGGACGCAATTCGACCAGTACAGCAGCGTCATTAAATACGATTTTTTACACCATGCCAACAAAAAAA
>NZ_JBHIQC010000093.1:0-1379 GCF_042196385.1 Bartonella sp. AP150HLJHH
AACCTTTACACTCGAGATGCAACTGGATGATGGTGCTTTTGTTCCTTTGAAACTCGACGAAACAGAACAGTTATCCGCCCCCCTTTGGACAGAGCGCAAATTTGTGAGCAGCGATAAAACAGCCAAACAAGCGCGCCTCAAACTCACGCTTACCGGTGGACCGGCAGCGCGGTCAATGGTGAGTGATTTTGGCGCCGGTATATTGTGATGGGAGAACAGAGATGACCAAAACCAAAAAACTTGACATGGAATTGCCTAAAGAAGGTCGCTTTATCAGTTCTGAATTCCCAATCTTGCGCGAAAACTTGACAAAAATTGATCAGGCAATAGCCGATGTTGAGGACAAGGTAGACGAAAAAGCGCCTTCAAAACACACGCACACCATAAGCGAAATCACAAATCTAGAAAGCGCTCTCAATGGCAAAATGGCAGCGGATAAAACTTTCTCATTTGCTGATTTAAGCGATATCGAGGGTGCACACGATGCTGCCAACAATTATGTTCTCTATAAATCAAGCAACAATAACTTCACCTTTGGGAGTGCTGTCTCACTGTTAGGCGCACATCAACATAAAACCGAAGATATTGTGGGGCTTGATGATTTTAGAGCCAAGATCAATGAAGATCTCACAAGCTATGGTCGCCTCACAAGCCCAAATGAATGGCAAAGCTATAATAAATTTACCAGCAAAGTCACTATGAGTGGTGGCTTAGAACTGTTGGGTAATGCATCATTGAACCTCACCCATAATGGTGAAGTGGTTACCAGTTTAAGCACAACGGGAAGCTTTCTTAAAGGACCTTTAAAAGTCGATGGAGATCTTGTTTATACGAAAGCGCAAGTGGATGCAGCTATCTTGGCACAAATAAAGAGTCTTAAAAAAGATTTGATCGATCAAATCACAAATTGGCCGGCTCTTGCTGATGCTGAATTGCTGTATACGCAAGATGGGAAAATTCAATGGCCCGATTGGGTCACCGATAAAACCAAAGTTGAGATCCAAGCTTGGGGCGGTGGCGGCAGTGGCGGCGGAGCCTATTTGTCAGGATTAGGAGGAGGTGGTGGTGGTGCCGGTTGTTCAGTCTGGTATGGCTATAAAGCCAGTTTAAAGGGTCATGAGGATATCGTGATTGGTAAAGGAGGGGCTTCTATTGCAAAAAGCTGTGTAAACGGTAATTCTGGAGGAACAACAGTTGTTGGGAAGAATTTTATCACCGCCACAGGAGGAAACTATGGTAGTGCCGGTTACTATAGTTCACGAAATGGTTATGTTACTGGCTGCTATTCAGGAAGTGGTGGTACTGGAGGAACAGGTGGAAACTTTGGTTTAGCAACGGATGAACATCTAGGAATTGCCAAAGGCGGAAATGGTTATGCT
>NZ_JBHIQC010000094.1:0-1331 GCF_042196385.1 Bartonella sp. AP150HLJHH
TCTTGGCTTTGATAAAATCTTTGTGCCCCTCTGAATTGTTCAGATAGTACTGAACCTTCTACAGTGGATTTTGTTTTTATCGTATGGTAGGCATCCCTTTTGCTTCATGGTTAAAAAATTTCATACTAAGTTCGCGTTTTTTCCTTTTGATAAGTGATTGCTCAGCCTTACGTAAATACGCCACCATTTCCATCTTTATAAATTCATTTTGGATCATGGCTAATGAACCATCGATATGTGCTTGAAGATCTGCAGTATCTTTCAGGTTTTCCTTTTTTTGAACTTCATCTAATAGATCTCTAAGGTATTGAAAACGATTTTCTACGTTTTCAAAAGTTTCTAAACTTACAGCTTTATCTAGTATCGATGCAAATTGTAAACGCCCCGAAATAGTTTTGCCCATTTGATCAAAAGGCCCAGAAACTTTGTTTTCGTCCTCTAATACCTCTTGATATGATTTCCTTGAAAGCTTATCACTCTTATAGAGCGCTTCTGGCTCTTTGAGAAAAAAACTAGAAAAGTCTATTTTCTGAGGTCCAGTTTTCTGACTATTTGTTATAGCTTGATAGGTTTTTTCTGTTTGTGAAATTTGTTCTTTTTTTAACTCAAGCTGTTTTTTTAAGAGCTCAATAATTTCTCCTTTTTTTAATAGATTAATAAGCTCCAGATATTTTGCTGATGGAGCAGATACGAAAGTTGATTTAGGTACCTGAGCTGTGGGAGATACTGGAGGTGTGTTAGATGGCTTAGAGCCAATAGGTTTGGACGGTACGCGATTTCTTATCGTTCCCAAATTAGAAAGGTCAATTTTAATATCGGGTGGAAGTTTACGTGGTGGCTCATAGCCTTTTGGTGGTTTTGGTTTATAATTGTTGCTTGAATCGAGATTTCCTGACCCTATACTAGGAACTGCAAAACGGCTATGACCTCCTCCTTGCTTAGTAAGAGTGTTACTTCTTGCTAAGTTTGTTGTTCCAAGAAAAGCACTAATCGCTATGATAATAATCAGCTTTTGCATATTTCATACCTTTTAATTTTCACATATTTAGAAAGACTGACCATTACATTATTAACTTCATAAATCAGTTTATGAGATTCCGTTGTCTCCTCGCTTGATTTCGGCAGGGATTGTTTTATTAATAGGCACTCGGTTCCTATCATTTGGCTGTTTTAGCTTTGGTGCTAATGCACAAGCCGATAAAAGGTTTGCAATCAAAATTACAAGAATGATCGACTTCATTTTAATATGACTCTTTTTTAATGTTATACACATTCTGATATTTGTTGTCATTATTATAATTTTGACACTAAAGTAAAGTGTATAGTTTACG
>NZ_JBHIQC010000095.1:0-1280 GCF_042196385.1 Bartonella sp. AP150HLJHH
GATTTGTGCGGGATGGATGAGAATTCTGATCCAGTTTTTTCAGAGCAAGCCATTGCCCGCGCGCTCGAACAGGCAAGTGGTGAGATTGATGTGCATTTGTCTCATCGCTACTCAATCCCCATTGCTGGACAGCCAGCGGCTCTGGGTATGATCTGTGTCAATATTGCTGTTTATAATTTAGCCATACGCCATACGGCACTGACCACGACTATTGAAGATCGTTACAAACAGGCGGTTGATTTGCTGAAACGTATTGCCGAAGGCAAAGCGGGTTTAGGTATAGATGAACCTAAAATTATGAGCGAAGATGGTCCCGTGCGTGATGGGGCTTTCTTCCATGCCAAGCCGCGTTTGATGGGAAGATAATATGTCTGTTGCAACCCATATTGAGATTAAAGAGACAGGGCTTGAAGCGGCTTTATCCTTTTTGCAAAAGGGAGCTGATCGCTCGATGGGGACTTTGGCACAAGGGGTTGGGCGTCTCATTCAAGAAAGCACAAGGCGGCGGATTCAAAGTGAAAAAATGTCTGCTCAAGGAGAGAAGTGGAAAAACAATCATGCCCGCACCTCCATTCTTTATGCCAGTGGGGCGCTTTCACGCTCCATTGATATGAAAGCTTCACCAGAACAGGTGATTGTGGGCTCTGGGTTGGTTTATGCGCGGATTCATCAATTGGGTGGGGTTATTCGCCCGAAAAATGGCAAGACACTGCGCTTTTTTCTTAAAAGCGGCAATGCACACCGCTTTGTTTGTGTGCATCAAGTGACCATGCCCGCACGCCCTTATTTGGGGCTTTCAGAGCACAATAAAGTGGAAATTGTCAAAGCGACAGAAGATTGGCTGGAAAGGGTCTTTTCATGAGTCAAACGATCACACAAGCAGGGCGCATTAATCAGTTTCGTGAAGCGGTGATAAGAAGCCTTAAAGGCGCTTTACCGGATGTGCGTGATTGCGGCTGTCAATTTGGACGTTTTAACTTAGAAGAACTTGAAACACAAATGCTGGTGGCTCCAGCAATACGGGTTGCGGTGTTAGAAAGCCGTTTAATTTCTGTTGCTTCTGGACAGATGAGTGCGGATCTTCATTTAGGGGCTTTTATTATTACCACAGGTAAAGAGCGTGATGTTTCCAGTTGGCTTTTAGCAGAAGCCATTGCGGTGCTTTGTCATAGCGGGCAATTGTGGGGACTAACGCATTTGAGTGCCCCGCGTGAGGTGCAAATTGAACCGATTATCTCTGCGGCGATTAAGCAGCGTGGTGTATCGATAAGCGTGGTGGA
>NZ_JBHIQC010000096.1:0-1189 GCF_042196385.1 Bartonella sp. AP150HLJHH
AATGGCGAAGAGCAAGTTTGAACGAACAAAACCGCATGTTAATATTGGTACGATTGGTCACGTTGATCATGGGAAGACCTCGTTGACAGCAGCGATTACGAAATATTTTGGTGAATTTAAAGCTTATGACCAAATTGACGCTGCGCCAGAGGAACGGGCACGTGGAATTACTATTTCTACAGCACACGTTGAGTATGAAACGGAAAATCGTCACTATGCGCACGTTGATTGTCCAGGACATGCTGATTATGTGAAAAACATGATCACAGGGGCAGCACAGATGGATGGTGCTATTTTGGTTGTTTCAGCAGCTGATGGTCCAATGCCTCAGACACGTGAGCATATTTTGCTTGCACGTCAGGTTGGTGTTCCAGCAATTGTTGTTTTTCTTAATAAAGTTGATCAGGTTGATGATGCAGAACTTTTGGAGCTTGTAGAGCTTGAGGTTCGGGAACTTTTATCCAAATATGATTTCCCAGGCGATGATATACCAATTGTTAAGGGTTCTGCGTTGGCAGCTCTTGAGGATAAGGATAAAAGCATTGGTGAAGATGCTGTTCGTCTTTTAATGAGTGAAGTTGATAATTATATCCCAACCCCTGAACGTCCTGTTGATCAACCATTTTTGATGCCGATAGAAGATGTTTTTTCGATTTCGGGTCGTGGAACTGTTGTTACGGGTCGTGTTGAGCGTGGTGTTATTAAAGTTGGAGAGGAAATCGAGATTATCGGTATTCGTCCAACGTCTAAGACGACGGTTACAGGCGTTGAAATGTTCCGCAAGCTTTTGGATCAAGGTCAAGCGGGTGATAATATAGGGGCTCTGCTACGTGGTGTTGACCGTGAAGGGATTGAGCGTGGTCAAGTATTGGCAAAGCCAGGATCCGTTACACCTCATACACGGTTTAAAGCAGAAGCTTACATTTTGACAAAGGATGAAGGTGGACGTCATACACCATTTTTCACGAATTATCGTCCTCAGTTTTACTTCCGTACGACGGATGTTACAGGTATTGTTACGCTTCCAGAAGGAACGGAAATGGTTATGCCAGGTGACAATGTTGCGATGGATGTTTCGTTGATCGTTCCGATAGCGATGGAAGAGAAACTTCGTTTTGCTATTCGTGAAGGTGGTCGTACTGTTGGTGCCGGTATCGTCTCTAAGATCATTGAATAAATAATGCTTGTT
>NZ_JBHIQC010000097.1:0-1157 GCF_042196385.1 Bartonella sp. AP150HLJHH
AAAAGAAACTTATGGATTGTCCAACTATCACACTTCAAACCGCAAGTGGAATAGAAAAAGTCATTCCTTGCGCAAAAGTCACAGCAAAAGGAATTGGTGTGCTGTCTCAAGAGCTTAAAAGACAAACCATGCATTAAAAGCAACAATTATGGAAAAGAAATACGAACGACTAATCTTATAGTATCTGTATAAGCCGTTTCTAACAACAAAAACAAAGATTTTAACACCAGCGTGATTCACGCCACGGGGGAATTGCGCTCAAATAGGAGGAAATCAAGATGAGTGAACAAAACACTAACCTAACAGAAATTGAAGAAACGCATCACTTAGCGGTTAAACAAACTGCTATGGAACGTATTTTAAACAAAGCCTTAGAAAATGACGTCGATATGGACCGTCTCGAGCGTCTCATTGCCTTACGAGAAAAAGAAATAGAACGACAAAACTACGAAAGATTTGCCTGTGATCTTTCGAATATGCAAATAGAATATCAAAAAATACAAAAAAACTCTACAAACACCCATACAAACAGCCAATATGCAACCCTTGACCAGTACATTGATGCTGTAAAAAACACTCTTGCAAAACACCGATTTGCTTTGTTTTCTCGTATCAAAGAACAGAGTTCAGACAATATAATTATAGAAATGACTTTGACGCATCCGTCTGGAAATAAAATCTCAACAGAAGGAAAGTTTCCTTATGACACGAAAGGATGCAAGTCAAATATACAATCGGTTGGTTCTGCAATCACATACGCACGCAGATATCTGTTAGGTATGCTTCTTAATGTCGTGAGTGAAGATGATGATACGGATGGGAACACACCTATTAAAAAGGCTTTTCCACAACAGATCAATGAAATCAGAAGACTCATCGTACAAACCCAAGCAGAAGAAGAAAAAATACTTGCTTATGTCGACGTCAAAAAGCTTGACGATATGTCTGAAGGACAAGCACAAACGGTATTGCATCTTTTGAAAAAGAAACAAAACAAGCAAAAGGTGGAAACAGATTCTACTATACAAGATGCCGATATAGCAACGCCACAAGAGCAACAAACGGCAGTGTGAGATGAAACAAAGAACAGCAGAATGGTTTCAAGCGCGCTTGGGTAAAGTCACTGCTTCAAACGTTTACAACGTACTCAGTAAGAC
>NZ_JBHIQC010000098.1:0-1150 GCF_042196385.1 Bartonella sp. AP150HLJHH
TGTCACTTATCAGCATAGATTTAAGAAAATTGGTTTTTCTGGAACGAGTTTCTCTGCTGGATTGCGCCACCTTTTTTGAAGAGCTGCAATATGTATTTTTAGTTAAAAGGCAGAAGATTTTCTGCCTTTTAATGTATTAAAATTTATTTTGCTTCATCAATATGGTTATTTTTTTGATATAAAAGATTACAATAGATGTTTTCTTTTATGCGATGAGAAATTTTTCTAAAATTTTTGATGTTAAGATATGAGGACAGATTTCATTGTGAATATGAAAAGTTTGAATGCTGAATGCTTTCGGCATAATCTTTCAAAAGAGACGATATAGGTGGTTGTTTTTGTCCATTTCTTTATTCATTTTTATAGATCATAAGTTTAGTCTTTATGAGTTTTATGCATTTTTTTGAATTTTGTTTTAGAACTTTATTTACGTTTATATCATTTCATACGCATATTATTTGTTTCCTTTTTTAGGATGTTTACTTAAGAATTTTGGATAAATACTTGTTTTTAGAATAAACAGAGGGAGTTTGAGGTCAAATTATAATAAAAGTAAAGTATGCTTTATCGTGTTGTTACGGTTGTTTTTTTGTAAATGATAGGTGGCAGAGAAATTTCGATAAGATACAGGATATTATTTTCATTGCGGTCATGCGCGGATATCATCATTCTTTTTTCAGCATTCAATATTTGCGCAGATTTTAGCACTCGAGAATGTTCATAAGGAGTAATTTACCTTTTTTCAAAAGTCCTTCTTTGCATGCCAGCTTCGTTTGTGATAGACAAGGGGTTAATTGATTAAATATAAACAGGTTTGAAATGAAAGAAATTTATAATATTCAGTTTTTATTCAATATGTAAAATGATGAATGAGCATTCTGAATTATTGCATGAAATTTTCCTAAATCAATATCACGCGCCTGATTAAACTGAAGATGCTGATAAACAACCTGAATCTACGGATCAAAAACAACACCTTTATACCCTGTTGCAAACGTTCTGCCACTCGTTAAAGAACCACTAAACTGTTTACCCTTTAACGCCACAACTTTACCCCGTGCTCGTGTCAAAATATCACCCTTAAAAAGGCCATACCATAACACCCCATCCATATAAAAACCGGTATCATGCTGCAAACTTCCATAAGCCC
>NZ_JBHIQC010000099.1:0-1129 GCF_042196385.1 Bartonella sp. AP150HLJHH
AGCACCAAAGCTAAAACAGCCAAATGATAGGAACCGAGTGCCTATTAATAAAACAATCCCTGCCGAAATCAAGCGAGCAAACAGATGAAAAAGATATTTATTATAACAGGAATGATTACCCTTTTGGGAATGATAAATTTAACTCTAATGTCTAACTTTAGTTGGGCTTCTGGGGCTCAAGATTCAACTATTCAAATTCCTCTCCCTGTTTCAAAAACAGAATATCTGAAAATTATTGAGTTATTAAACCAACAAATTAAAGAAAGCCAAAACCAGATCGAAAACGCGAAAAAAATCCATCAGTCTATAACAGGAAATAGAATCCAAAAACCAACAATAGGAGAGAACAAGAGCTTTTTCATACAAGATTCGCCTTCTATCTATCCAAAAACGCATCCCAACTACAATGGCGTAGATGTTGGACAATTTCGAGACCTTTTATATTCTGTTCTTGACGAAGAGAAAAGGTTTATCTTCTGGTCATTGCCGTATCATGAGATGCGCACAATAATTAATACCCGTCTTAACTATAGTGGAATTGTCGATAAAGCTGTAAGTTTGCAAACTTTTCAAGACGCAGAGAACCGCTTTACACAAATTGTCGATTTCTTAAATAATATAGATAAAACAAAAGATTTGAAAGGAGTTTTCGAGCTGCAAACACGCATCAAGACCATGTCAGCCATGCTCCAAAATGAATATACAAAACTACAAATGGTCAGAAATTTAAGCGATAACGAAGAGGCTCTTATCGAAATACAAAAACGTAAATTGTATGGAAAAATTATAACCTCTAACCACAACCATATGCCTAAAATAAGATCTAACCAATAAAGCTCTTTACAACATTTGCTTTTTTTCATGAAAACAAAATCCACTGTAGAAGGTTCAGTACTATCTGAACAATTCAGAGGGGCACAAAGATTTTATCAAAGCCAAGATATCGTGATGAAAATACTTAGGTAATGTATAAATGAAAATGAAGCGTTTAGCATATATCTATGTTCCAAGGTGATAAAAAGTTGAAAATTCGTTAAAGAGGAATTCCATGGACTTTACAGTGTTCACGCAACTTTTCAATAAAATTGATCAGATAACAAAAACATATGTCACGGATATTTCCTCAAAA
>NZ_JBHIQC010000100.1:0-1094 GCF_042196385.1 Bartonella sp. AP150HLJHH
TTCAACAAGCGTGACCATCCGACGACCGTTTTCAACATCAATGCTCCCTTCATCACTGTAATAATCAAGATCATTATGGTGAACACCTTCATGAGAGCTCCCATCCCTTGCCCAATCTGCACTCAGCTCTGTCCAATGAGATTTGGGAAACATCTGCTTAGCTACTTCTAACGGCTTGCGGTCTACATACCACAAACGTTGTGCATCGGTTAAATTCGGTTGCACTGCCGCACTATCCCAGACCATTTTTAAAGGATCTAAACGCGTAATGACCGGTTCACCATCGAGGCTGTTCTCATAATCAAGGCGGGTATCAGTCCACCCCATTCCACAAATGACAGCATCTTGGAAAGCATCACTATCTGCATATTCAGCATGTGCCATGTCGCGAAACCATTCTGCTGCTCCTGTAAGTAATTCACTTGGCAATGCCTTCCCTATTTGACGAGGAATGAATTGCACTTCTCGCTTATTGTTGCGTTCTGAACCCACAACAGCATTCACAAGCGGAGCAATACGATTAAAAGTCATAACGGGGCGGCGTTGCTTTTTTAACGCCGATAAATCTTCTTCATTCCATTGATCACCATTGTAAAAACCAAAATCCTCCCGCGCATGTTCACGCCATTTGTTCACATGCTCCACATCTTCTTTGTACCAACTCACAAGCTTACGAAACAAACCTTCATGAGAGAGATCAGATACATTGCTGTCTTTCTCTAAACGTTCATCATCATGCATCATTCTGCCATCCATGAGGTACTCTCATATTCCGTTCTGCCGCTATAAGCTGGTCGCTTTTGTATTTCTTTTGGTGGTTTGTATGAAATACACATCAGTCCAAAGGCATCTGCCCCATGACTGGACCAATCATGCTCTGCTCCCAAGCCAATATTACGCTTCTCATCCCATTTCTCGTGATACCAGTTCAGTGCCTTACGTCCTGCTACTGTCGTCTTCTCATTAAACCAAACAGAAGGCAAAACACGGCGGACTGTTTCTATACGTATCTTAACAGCCCCTGCTCCCTGATTAGGGATAACTTTTGTTTGAAAGCCTGCCTGTTTAAGAGCGCTCTCAAAACTCACATTGTG
>NZ_JBHIQC010000101.1:0-1060 GCF_042196385.1 Bartonella sp. AP150HLJHH
GGTTCAAACTCAGTCATCACCAACCTCTAAATTGATGCTCATTGGCTCTTGGTGTGACCAATCTCCCAAATGCCCATTGGGATAAAAAACACCCGTTAAAACAAAATGGAACGTGCCTTCACGCGTTGCTTTTGTCAGATCAATCCTCTGCAACGAGAACCCAGGCTCTCCACACTCTGGATCATCGAGTGCTTCAACAATTGCTTGATAAAGCTGCATCATCGTCGCAGGATCAGCATTGGCATCTTGGAATGCTCCAACATCACATCCATAATGACGACGCAAAACCCGTGTCCCAATTCTTGTCGTCAGACATTTACGAAGTGACTGTTGACAATGCGCAAAGCCATACAAGAGAGAGCCATCCTTTTCGCTCATCCCGCACCGCATGCTTTAAGCCCCTTTGCTTGTCTTTGTGGTAGAGACCGTTGGGGCCGCAGCAACAACAGGGGCTGGTTTTTCAGCGATCTGACCAAGCAGCAACGGATATTTAGCCGCTTCCTCACTTAAACAAATTTCCTCACCCTTGCCTGGTGAACGCTTGCCTGCAACAAAATCGGCATTGGTTAAAATAACATAAGTGTTCTCACGCATGATAAAACTCCTTTAAAGAGGGGAAGAGGTTGTGGAGGGACCCATTTTGACCCCACCGTGTTTGTGGCTTGCGCCAACAGATTTTTGATTATGCTGTAAATCTTCTGCTTGAATGTGCACACTGCCCGTTAATTCAACACGGGTTGCTTGATGAGAAAGCACCAAACCTTGTGCACTCAAATGAATTTGATTTTCCCCATGGGAGAGAATAAGTTCATCTTTTGTCATCCGCAAAGCGCCACCGGCATAACACAGAGCAAGTTCTTGGAAAGAGCGTGCGGGATTAGGCGCATCCTCACTATAGCTATCGCGCACCACCAGAGAGGCAGAACCAATTTCGCCATGGGGGTTCAACAACCGCACCGGATCACCAACATGGAGGGGCATATTGCTTGAAAGAGCGCCAGAAGCTTCTTGCGCTTGCAACCAAGGCGATAAAACCGCTTGTCCATTAGAACCCTGTTCG
>NZ_JBHIQC010000102.1:0-1034 GCF_042196385.1 Bartonella sp. AP150HLJHH
ACACGCTTGCCTTTTCCTGCTATGTGTTCTGCTATCTTAAGGCTTGTGAAAGTCTTCCCCGTTCCACATGCCATAATCAGCTTGCCACGATCTGCTTCTTTTAACCCTTCACAGACTTTCTTGATGGCTTCTTCTTGATGGGGACGAGGCTCTTTTGTTGATTTCAGAACAACTTCTTGTTTTGTTGCAAATATTTGCCAGTCTATACGACTGTTTTCCATATGACGAAGGTCAATACGATAAACGGGTATCGCTTGTCCTTTAATCATGGCATTCACATTGTCACTTAATTCCACTTCTGTGCTGTCAACGAGAAGTCGATATTTAAAGATGTCTTTTCCAGAGGCAGCGATAAAGCTATCAATATCTTTTTTACTGATCTGATGGTCAGCTTTATAAAACTTACATTGAATAGCCACATATCCCTCTTGATTGCGAAGCTTTGCCACCAGATCAATGCCGATATCATTTTTATTCCAACCTTCACGCTCTTCAGCCCATTCATAATAGGTTTCTACCTTTTCATATCGTCCATAATGGAGAGGGTCATACATAAGATATTTTGTCACAAAATCTTCAAACACTTTCCCCCGTAGAGCATTTGATGTTGCCTGTTCACGATAGGATTGTAAAAGGGAGCGTAAAGTGAATTGTTCATTATCAGACTTAATAGATTGAAGCATATTGTAATAAAAATCCCTTACCTTATGAGATGATTAATATTTATCAAAAGAATCAAAACGAATTCAATTAAATGCACTTAAAGCAAATAACGATAAAAAAGGGAAAAAAACTGCTAAAAAAGCCGATATTTTTTTCAAAAGGGGTCTTTAAGGCTGCTTATCAACAGCCCATGACATGGAATAAGATCAGCAAAGTAGTGAAATTTGCTATTCATTTCACGTATTCATCAAGATAAATGTACTACGTTCTTTAAAATATCAGAATGAGTATTTTGATAGGTTTTGTCTGTTTTTAAAACCCCCAAAACACCTACAAAACCCTCTTAGATATATATTAAAAATTGTATTTAT
>NZ_JBHIQC010000103.1:0-1032 GCF_042196385.1 Bartonella sp. AP150HLJHH
ATTGCGTAAATGATGTTGGTAAATTGCTCTTCTGAGATATTACCACGACGCATATCAGAAGAAGAAACCTTTATTTGCTCTGAGATAATACGAGTTGCAAGCTGTTCAGTTGACATCTCAAGTGAAAAGAAACCAACAATACCCCCTTCATTGGCTTGGCTGTTATCATGACGCTTGCAAGCATTGGCAATATTAAAAGCAATATTGGTCGCCAGTGAGGTCTTCCCCATAGCAGGGCGCCCCGCAAGGATAATCAAATCAGATGCTTGTAACCCTCCCATTTTCTCATCAAGTGTTTTGATATGGGTAGCTATCCCTGAGAGCCTTGAAGAACGCTTTTTCGCTGCACTTGCCATGTTAAGTGCTTTTGCAATGGCTGTATTAAAGTTTTCAAACCCACCCCCATATTTTCCTTTTTCTGCCAATTCAAACAACTGATTTTCAACAGTTTCAATTTGTTGTGATGTTGTAAGTTCTACAGAAACATCATAAGCTCTATTCACAACTTGAGTGCCAAGGTTAATTAAAGAGCGTCGGATAAACAGATCACAAATGACACTCCCATAATCTTTAGTATTAATGATTGTTACAGCTTCTTTAGCTAAACGCACCACGTAATTATATACAGTGATGTCACCAATTTTCGCATCATTTTCAACAAAGGGCTTAATAGTAATGGGATCTGCAACTTTTCCATTTTGAATAATTTGTGAAATGATATCAAAAAGCTTTTGATGCAACGGTTCAAAAAAGTGCTCTGCTTTTAAAAAATCAGAAACGCTATCAAGAGCATTATTATTGATAATGATAGCACCCAGCAAAGCTTTCTCTGCTTCAATATTATGGGGCAGTTGACGAAAAGAAGATTGTTCTTCTGTTTGAAAAGAAGGTAAATTAACAGCGTTCATTTTATTCATTATGATTTAAATTGATTTGATAAATGATAATTATAAATCACTGAATCTACAGTGTGAATCCCATTTTTATTTTACTTAACAGCTTGCTTTTTGATACGTTTTGTGCAATAAAGAG
>NZ_JBHIQC010000104.1:0-1005 GCF_042196385.1 Bartonella sp. AP150HLJHH
CTTGATTGATCTGTTCAATTTGTTGATCATCACGGAGAACACGCTTGACTTTCATACGCAAGTGAAAGAATTCCCCCGTAAAACGTGGGTCATAGCTAACGAAATCACACCATTTTCGTCCTGTACAAGCCATTTGGAATTGCATTTGTGCGTGATATTCTGGTTTGATTTCGTCACCTATACAAAAGCGCATATGTGTTACTGATCTCGGGCATTTGACTTCGATTAAACCGTCTTCTCCAATGAGACCATCGGGGCTAGCCCCCGCCATTTCTATTGTGGGGTGTTGGATAAAGCCGCATTTTGTTATATCGGCATCATAAATGAAGCCATATTCTCTCAAGGCATCTTCTTCATGTTCGATACCCCATCTCATATCTTCAGTTTCATAATAAGGGCTTGTTTCGCCTGTTAAGCGCTCCGTTATGAGTTTGATTTTGTAGTCTTCATATTTGCTCGTAGGCAATCCTTTTGCTGTCTTACTGATAATGTTGTAAACATTAGATGCGGTGACTTTACCCAAGCGCGCTTGAAACCATTCTGCTGTTCTTTGTTCCATCTCACACCGCCGTTCTTTGTTCTTGTGGTCCATATTCGATATCTTGGACGTGAATATATTCGGCATCTTGTATAGGCGCCTCTATTTGCTTTTGTTGTAGGAAAGATTGTTCTTTTTCATGCTGTCTCTTTTGCAAAACATCCAAAATCCTTTGTGCTACTTCATCAGGAAGATCTTCAAGCTTTTGGACTCGTCCATACTCAAGGACTTTTTCCTCTTCTGTTTGAGTGATGTTTATTAATTGTTTGATTTGCGTAAGCACATCATAAGAAACTAACTTCGTTTGTACGTTATGGTTTGTTTCATTGATACGTTTTGCTTCATCTTCTTCATAAATACCGGAAAGCCCGAAAGCATAGCGAGCACATTGTATAGTGGCTTTATGGCGCAACATACGTGCGGGGTATTTTTTCCAAGGGTCACTGTGGTCTTGTTCGCATTCTTTG
>NZ_JBHIQC010000105.1:0-989 GCF_042196385.1 Bartonella sp. AP150HLJHH
ATTGCGAATCAAGAGTTCTTTTCGGGGTGGTTTTTTAGCAAAACCAGAGGTCCAAAGGGTCTCTAATTCTAAAAAGTCAAAATCCTTAAAAATCTCTCGAACCGCATCACAATCATTCAGACTCAAGACAAATTTGCCTTGTATGCTTTTGAGAACTTTTGCCATACTCACAAAATCATCTTCAACAAAATTCCCAGAGCTGTAACACTTCTTCTTTACAAGATAAGGCGGGTCTAGGTAAAATAAACTGTCGGGTGCATCAAATAGCTCGATAACCCGTTCCCACGACAAATTTAAGATCGTCGTATCAAGAAGCTTCTGTCTAACACGTCTCATCCTTGATAACAGCTTTTCGGGATTAAATGCTATAGGCTTTTTCCTTCCAAAACTAAAAGAGACATAATCTTTTTTCCCATACATCACACAACGTTGGAGAAACAAAAAACGGGCGGCTCTTTCAACTTTGGAAAGGCTTTCTGGTTCAATCGCCGCAAGTTCAAAAAACAACTGTCTTGAACAAACAAACCATTCTAGTCGTTTGGCTAAATCATCAAAGTCATTTTGAACGCATTGAAACAGATTCGTGATCTCTCCATTCAAATCATTAATGACAGAATATTTTGCTGGTCTTTTATTTAGGAAAATAACACCAGAGCCTAAAAACGGTTCAACATAGGTTTCGTGGTCAATATTATTTAAAATCGGTATAATTTTCTTACGCAGATAGTGTTTACCACCCATCCACGCAAACAATGTTTGTGTAAATTCTTGTTTCGTCATGTTTTAAAGGAAAGATTTTGTGAGTTCTAACTTTTTGTTATCCATCTTTTAAGATGTGAGAAGCTATTCTCTATGGCGTCCACGCAACGGGAAAAATCGATAATAAACATAAAGAGAATGAAGGCAATCAATTTCATGATGCGTGACATCATCTTTAAGCCTTGATAGGTCTCTATCATCTCGTGAAGGAGCTGTTGTTCTGTTTCTGT
>NZ_JBHIQC010000106.1:0-960 GCF_042196385.1 Bartonella sp. AP150HLJHH
TAGCAAGCTTACATCTCTTTTAGATGGCGTCATTAAGGATGGTTCCACGGATGCAGTAACGGGTAATCAGCTTCATGGGTTAGGTGATAAAGTTGCACAATCTTTGGGTGGAGGAGCTAAGTATGAAAATGGCGCTTGGACAGCTCCTACATTTACGGTTAAAAAATTTGCATCTGATGGCAGTGTTGCTGACTCGAGTTATAACGATGTTGCATCTGCTTTTGCCGGTGTTGGTGTTTCATTCGAGAATGTTAAAGATAAATTTAATAATATTAAGGATGAAATTAGCAAAGAGATTGAAAAGGACATTACGGCTGCTAAAAATGATGCTTTGTTGTGGGATAAGTCCAAAGGTTCTTTTGTAGCGATACATGGAGACAAGAAAGAAAACAGCAAGATTACATCTCTCCAAAATGGAGATATTTCTGCTATTTCAACGGATGCAGTAACGGGTAATCAGCTTCATGGGTTAGGTGATAATATTGCAAAATCTTTGGGTGGAGGAGCTAAGTATGAGGATGGTAAATGGAGTAAACCTAAGTTCACTGTTAAAACAGTAAAATCTGATGGAACTGAGAGTGAGGAGAGCTATACAGATGTGGCTTCAGCGTTTGCCGGTGTAGGAACTTCTTTCACGGATTTACATAAAGAGATTACCAATGAGATTACCACTGCTCAAGCTGACGCCTTGTTGTGGGATAAGTCTAAAGGTGCGTTTGTAGCAACGCATGGAGACAGTAAAGAGAACAGCAAGATAACGTCTCTTAAAAATGGCGACATTAGTAGAACGTCAACGGATGCTGTAGCGGGTAACCAGCTATATGCCCTAGGGAGCGATGTTGCGAAGTCTTTAGGTGGTAAAGCTAAGTATGAGAATGGAACTTGGACAGCTCCGACTTACGAGATCTCTAATGTTTCTGCAGATGGTGATGTGGGAAAGACGAGCTTCAATGATGTTGG
>NZ_JBHIQC010000107.1:0-905 GCF_042196385.1 Bartonella sp. AP150HLJHH
TCTGATTTTACCAATCGTGCCACCGGTGCGGCAACCATGTTTAAGCTCACCGCGCGGGAAACCGCAGCATTTGGTACGGCGATGATTTCTGCTGGGATTGTTCCAGAGAGTGCCGCGCGTGGTTTTAATGCCATGAGTGCCCGTATTCAGGCAGGAGGCAAGCATATTGAAGATGCTTTTGCCAATATCGGGCTTTCTCGCGAAAAGTTCATGCAAGATCTGGACAAAGATGCTACCGGCACTTTGGTGCGCTTTTTTAATGTGTTGGGTAAATCCGAACAGGGGATGCGCTCGCTGATTGCCATTGCTGGGCGCGATTTTACTGGTGATTTTGCCAAATTGGTGGGTAACCCCGAATTGTTAGGGCAAGCTTTAGATTATGTGAAAGATCCACAAGTCTTTAAAGGTTCTGTAGAACAAGAAGCAGACAAACAAGCAACCGGTGCCATGCGGCAATTTGAACTCTTGCAAAACCGTATTGTGGCTCTGGGCATCACCATTGGTGAAGTGCTTCTGCCCCCCCTCAACAGTTTGATGGAAAGTGTTGGCAATTTTACCAATGGGCTTATGGCGTGGGCGAATGCCCATCCCACTTTAACAAGCGCTATTATCAAAACCATTGCCGCTCTGATGGCTTTTAATATTGCTCTGCGCGTGTTGCGCTTTACCATGGCTGGCACACGTCTTGGGCTTCTTCAATTGATGGGCTCTTTTATTAAGCTTAGAGTACTCAGTCGTGGTGTTGCTGCAAGCTGGCGGGGCTTAGCAGCCGCAGGGCGCTCGCTGGGCTTGCTAACCGCGGGTCTTGGGGCAAGTTCACTCCGACTCTTACGCCCCATGACCTTGTTGGTCGGGGCTTTACGGGGGATTGCTGTCTCAGGAAGTGCATTTGCTGCCTCTTTTGG
>NZ_JBHIQC010000108.1:0-903 GCF_042196385.1 Bartonella sp. AP150HLJHH
TTTGCATCATCATACACTCTTGCATGACCGTAGACACAAGCCTCATCATACACCCAGCAATTGCCATCATGGGATAGATTAGCTTCCTTTTCAATAAAGCCGCCTAAAGACCCCGCCTTTATATCATCAAAATCTTTTAAAGCTTTAATGCGATAAAGATTTATAATATTTCGAGTAAGAGCATGTTTGATTTTTTTGATTTCACTGGTTAATTCGTATTTTTTGCACATAGAAGACCCTCACAATCTAATGTGATAAACAGTTGATAAAATTTGAAATGGGAAAATTTGAAAGAGGGGCGCCCCCGCCACGCCTGTACTTTCATTTACACTGCTTTATTGGTTAGACCCAGACAATCTCTAATTCACCATAAGGAGAGAGACGTTCAGTATAGGTTTTTATTTTAGTAGACCCGCCGACATTTTCACGAATAACAGCAATGCCATGAATATTGGCATTTTCATAAACATGCACGTTATTTGCTATACGAGCATTTTCATAAACCCTAGCATTGTCATAAACATAGGCATTATCATAAATAATATCCTTGCCATACACATGTGCATTACCATAAACATGGGAATTATCAGAAATAACAGCATTGCCATAAACATGGGCATTATCATAAACATAGCCAGCAATGATAGCATTGTCATAAACCCGCGCATGACCATAGATATGACCACAAGTGACAGCATTGCCAAAAACTCTTGCATTTTCATAAACGTGACCATTTTTAAACACAAGAGCCTCATCATACACCCAGCAATTGCCATCATGAGAGAGGTTATCTTCCTTTTCAATAAAGCCACCCAAGGCACCAGCCTTAACATCAGCAAAGTCTTTTAATGCTTTAATGCGATAAAGGGTATGATTATTAATTACACGCGTTTCATTTGTGAG
>NZ_JBHIQC010000109.1:0-868 GCF_042196385.1 Bartonella sp. AP150HLJHH
AAAGCTAAAACAGCCAAATGATAGGAACCGAGTGCCTATTAATAAAACAATCCCTGCCGAAATCAAGCGAGGAGACAGATGAAAAAGCGATTTATTATAACAGGAATGATTACCCTTTGGGGAATACTGAATCTAGCTCCAGCAAATGCAGGTGTAAGCGTAACTTTCGAATCCCGAACACCACCTAAGGACCCAACTGTAGACTTACCACCTCCTCCACCGCCACCACCTGCTCTACCAGCGGAATATCTGGAGCTTATTGATCTATTAAAAAAAGGGGAAATTATTGAGCTCTTAAAAAAACAGCTTGCGTTAAAAAAAGAACAACTTTCGCAAACAGAAAAAACCTATCAGGCTATAACAAATAGTCAAAAAATTGGACCTAAAACTATAGATTTTTCTAGTTTTTTTCTCAAAGAACCAGAATCGCTCTATAAGAGTGATAAGCTTTCAAGGGAATCATATCAAAAGGTATTAGAGGAAGAAAACAAAATTTCTGGGACTTTTGATCAAATGGGCAAAAATCTTTTTGCGCGTTTACAATTTTTCTCAGTGCTAGATAAAGCTATAACTTTGAAAACTTTTGAAAACGTAGAAAATCGTTTTCAATACCTCAGAAATTTATTTGATGAACTTCAAAAAAAGGAAAACCTGAAAGATATTGCAGACCTTCAAGCACATATCGATGGTTCATTAGCCATGATCCACAATGAATCTATAAAGATGCAAATGATAACGCATTTACGTAAAGCTGAGCAATCACTTATCAAAAAGAAAAGACGCGAACTTGATATGAAATTTTTTAACCATGAAGCAAAAGGGATGCCTACCATACGATAAAAACAAAATCCACTGTAGAAGGTTCAGT
>NZ_JBHIQC010000110.1:0-862 GCF_042196385.1 Bartonella sp. AP150HLJHH
GTCACTTTAACGGATGGCAAGATTTATATCGCAGGCGATATTTTCCCCGTTGCACCCGCTGTACTCAACAATGTTGCCATGATTGGGCGCTTGGAAATTGGTGTGAAGCTGCAAAAAAAATGGATAACCCATGAGGATGATCCAGAGTTGTTGGGGCAAGTCCCTGGCACATTGGCAGAAGGAGAGCCTGGTGCCGCACGCGAAACAGCAAAGCTTGTTTGGGCACTAAAAGAGGATGAGCAGAATGGCACTTTCTTTCCGGTTTATATTTTACAAGATGGCGTTTTGATTGATCAAAAATCGCCCTCACTCCTTGAACCGGCCATGCAAGCCATTGCGACGTACGACCGCGCCCATGGACATTATATCGTGGGGGGATGCCGAGTAAGTGCATTGGGAGCAAATAACGGTTGCCAAGTCTTTAGTATTCAAGAAGGAGAAGCCAATATCAATGGCTTTAAACGCAAACGCCTTGCCGCCTTGCGCCATGAAGAACTCGAGGACTTTTCGACAAGCGTTGTTCCAAGCGAAACGCATATTTTTGCGCCCCCAAAAGGGAAAACAAGTTTCACCTTTAAACCCTATTATTTTCCTATTGCCGATATTCAGTCTCTTTTGTTGACAAAAGAAAAAACCGTTAACGTCACCCGTGGTGCCGTTGCCGCTGGGCGTGATGGTGTTCCTGATAAAAGCATCACCGCGTTTATCAAAATCGTTCAAGGAAGCAAGGAATTTAAAGAAGGCACAGATTTTAAAAAAACAGGAGACACCATTGATTGGGCACTGGTGGGAGACGAACCTTTAGCAGGGAGCAGCTATAAGGTGACTTATCGCTATCGCGCAAAAATCACGGCTGATAAAG
>NZ_JBHIQC010000111.1:0-831 GCF_042196385.1 Bartonella sp. AP150HLJHH
TTAACATCAGCAAAGTCTTTTAATGCTTTAATGCGATAAAGGGTATGATTATTAATTACACGCGTTTCATTTGTGAGTGCAAACTTCTTTTGCATGAGCACAATTCCTTTATAGAGATTTAAATTTTTAAATGAGATGTTTAAAGGAGGGCGCCCCCGCCGCGCCCGCGCGTGTCATTTACGCAGCATCACTTTCATATTCGCTGTCATTATCATCGTCATAATACCCTTCAAAATCAGCATAATACTCATGACGATAATAATCATCTTCGCTCCCAAACTCAGGATATGCATCATCACAGATATCTTCATTAGCTGTTAAAGAGGCATTGCTATGAATATATGAAGAACCAGAGATAAGAGCATCACAAATAACGGCATCATCAAAAACACGTGATTCATCACAAATGTAAGCAGAGCCACTTATTTTTGCATTGCCTCCGACATGAGCATCATCACAAATGACAGCATTATCGGAAATATGAGCATGATCAGTGACACGGGCGTTATCATAAATTTGTGCATTGCCTTCAATTACAACGGCGTTGTTAGCATGCGCATTACCAGACAGTTTTGCATTGTCCTTTAATGTCATACCTTCAAAAATAGCATTCCCATAAATTTGCGCATTACCATAGACATCAACAAAAAAGCTTTTTACTTTAGCATTTCCAAAGACGCGTGCATTTTGAAAGACCCGAGCTTTATTATACACCCAGCAATTACCTTCATGAGATAAGTTGTTTTCATTTTCAATATACCCCCCTAAATCGCCTTTTTTGACATCATCAAAATCTCTTAAGGCTCTAATTCGAGTTAAGAAATGACCATC
>NZ_JBHIQC010000112.1:0-822 GCF_042196385.1 Bartonella sp. AP150HLJHH
GGATGTTGATCTCCAGAGCAGTCAAGGTGCGATTGTTGCTGAAAGTGTTTATGGAGCAGGAGATATCACCCTGGTTTTTCATAACGGGCTATCTGTTTCTCAAACAATTCTGTCGCATCAAAATGTTGCCATTCAAGCACAACCAGCAACAAATGCTCCCGTTCATTTTAGACAACTTTTAGCCTATGGCAAGGCAAATATTGAGGGTGGGGCGGTTGACTTTTCTTCGTTGATGACGGGTGAAGAAGCTGTTTTAAAGGTTGGCAGCCTTGATGCAGGGACACTGATGACAGGTGTCGTTTCTACGGGCGGTTCAGGGGATCTTGTTTTAGATGAAAAGGGCTTTCTTTTGATTACAGCAAAAGAAGGGGTGAAGGTTGGTCAGATTGCCAGTGGTGGCAATATTGAAATTTTTGCAGGCAACGACATCTATTATGATCAGGTCATAGGCTATGGCAGTGCAACATTGACATCGGTATCAGGAGAGATCAGTGTTGAGAATGTGCTGTCTGCTGAGGGGGATGTGAGATTGACGGCAAACACTCTCGATTTAAGCAATAATCGTTCTCATATTTACACGCCGCAAACGCTGTATTTAATTGCAGATCATATTGATGTCTCAGAGAGCGAATTGACTTATGGCGGTTTAGACTTTCAAAGCACCAATGCTCTTGATATTCACCATGCGCGGCTACAAGCCGTAAGAGATGGCGGTGGGACTGGAGATATTCTCTTTATTGCTCCAAGCGTTATGGTTGATGAGACAACGTCGGTTTTAGCGGCACGAGATTTCGTGATCAAGACGGGGGAGCTTAGAAATAG
>NZ_JBHIQC010000113.1:0-782 GCF_042196385.1 Bartonella sp. AP150HLJHH
TCACCAAGATTTTTTAAAGTGGTGCGATAGTAAGAAGGATCATTTTTGAAAGCTGTTATCGCAGAACCAATATCATTGAGTGCAGCTTGATAGGTTTGTTTTAAGCGATCAGGGTTGAGAGCAGGAATGTCGCTTTTATTGAGAAGGGTGCGCAATTCACTCGAAAGTTGGTCAAAATTGATATCATTGTCACTGTTTTTTGCAAAAAACTGTTCAAGACTTTCGCTGTTTAAGTTTGCAAGTATAGGGGAAATATTGTTTTTTAGGCTGTCTACGGTTTGTTGGATCATGGAGCTGTTTTCGAGAGCCGTTTTAGCTCCTATCTTTGCTGTACTAGAAACCACGTGGATGGCTTGGAGGGTCATCAGCAATGTTATGAGAGCCCAAGTGAGAAAGCCATGAAGCGTTCCTGAGGTTTCAGAAAAACGTCCAGCTACAAAGCCTCCCAAGGCTAGGCTAATCAGTGTAACGATAACAGAACCCACGCCAAAGGAGAGGAAAGAGCCTTCAAATGGGGTTGAAGAAGTGAAATCCATTTGGCTTAAGCCTAAAGCGGCGACCAGAAAAGAGAGGCAGATTGAGGTGGCAAGAGCCGTCACCAGTCCCGCAAAGATTGCGGACCATGAAATGGGTGTGTGAAAGAGTGAATATTTTTCTTCTAGAGATGTTTCTCCTAGAAAATTCGTCTCAAATGGTGTGTTTTCAGGAATGCGAGTTTCCATGTTTTATCTCCTTGAATATGCTGGAGATACAATGCCTTTTTGCTAATTATGTTCCAAAAG
>NZ_JBHIQC010000114.1:0-782 GCF_042196385.1 Bartonella sp. AP150HLJHH
TTAGAATGTGAAAAAGAAGCTGCTTAATTAAACAATAGGGCGGTGCGGGGGCGCCTCCTTATAACCATTTCATTTAAAAATTTGTTTGAATATTAGATTAGGGAGCTACCTATGACCACTAAAACTGTATCCAAAAAATATGAACTTACTAATGAAACTACAGAAGTTAAAGACCATCTCTATGGTAGAGTTAGAACACTTTATCGCATTAAAGCTTTAAGAAGTTTTGGAAGTGTTAAAAAAGGAGATTTAGGGGGCTTTATTGAAAGTGAATACAACTTATCACATGATGGCAATTGCTGGGTTGGTGATGATGCCAAGGTTTATAATGCTGCTATGGTTTGGGGGCATGCGAAGGTTTTTGAAAATGCAATAATTTGTGATGAGGCGTGTGTTAATGGGTTTGCGAAGGTTTACGGTAATGTACGTGCTTATGGAAAGGCAATTATTGGTGGCAGGGCGCGTGTTTTTGGAGATACGCAACTTATTTTGGGGGCATGGGTTACAGGAAGAAAAGAGATTTCTACAGGTTTAATATCCTTTTGTAGATAGATAAAGACTGTAGAGGAATTGATTAAAGCGGCTGTGGCGTCTAAAAGATAGAATAAAAAAAAGCCGCGTCCTTTAAGACACGGCTTTTATTATCAAAACAGCTAGCGATCTAAATAAACGATTAAAAGAAATAACCGAAATATAAAAGAACATCTCTTTATTGCACAAAACGTATCAAAAAGCAAGCTGTTAAGTAAAATAAAAATGGGATTCACACTGTAGATTCAGTG
>NZ_JBHIQC010000115.1:0-778 GCF_042196385.1 Bartonella sp. AP150HLJHH
ACATCACCATGAAGGGAGAAATTGTGAGACAGTTGCGCATTGATGCCAACGCCGCCTTCAATTGCAGGTCCCATAGGATCAAGGTCAAAGTTTCTACCAATATGAATGGTACCATTATCACCAAAGGTTTTGATCAAGTTTACTTTTCCATAGAAAGACATCGGACGGTTGTTTTCAGTGGAAATGGTTTTTGTCAAACGTCCACCAACACGGATCAACCATTGAGAAGGATTTTTCATATCAACGGTAAAATTATCAGCATCTTCAATGGTATTAAACATCAAATGTTGATAGGCAATTTGTGCTTGTGGCTCAAATGTTAAGCCTTCCATTCCAGTTGCAAACTCTTTGCCAACGGTGGTGGAGATACTCAACATTTTGGCGTTTTTCAATTTTGCGGTTTTGCCAATGATAGCATTGCCGATATCTCCCTTTATTATCCCATAGGACAAGAGTGTATCCATATAGAAACCATTGTCATGCTGCACGCTGCCATAAGCTGTTAGTGACCATTTATCCAATGTGCTCTTACTTACATCATCCATATCCTTTGGAGTGAAAGACAGCCGCCCATAGGTGCCTACAAGACCGAAATGTGTTGTGGTATTTTGTCCTTCTAATGCCGCGAATGTGACTCCGGCTTGGAGAGCAGCATAGCGGATATCAGCACCATAACCATATTTGAGAGGTCCACGTTCAGAAGATAAGGTTCCTGTGTTTCCGTAAGTATAGAGGAAGAAACCGGTTTGTTTTTCCTCTTCTTTTCCTAAGACAGATG
>NZ_JBHIQC010000116.1:0-760 GCF_042196385.1 Bartonella sp. AP150HLJHH
CCACTCAATGATACACAATTAATGAATTTACTGGACAAAGCAGCAACCAAAGGATTTCAATATGCAGGACGTCTTTTCCAAGAAACCGTCTTCTTCGAGTCCAATGGATTGCTTTACAGTCTCTTAGGAATCCTCATCTTGCTAGCAACAAGCCTCGTCGTCGCAATCGGTGGGGGTCTCGTGCTCCTGACAAAAATCGCACTTGCACTTCTCGTAGGATTGGGACCAATCTTCATTATTGCTCTACTCTGGCAACCAACTTATCGCTTTTTTGAGCAATGGATTGTACAAGTCGCCAATTATATAATCCTCTTTCTACTCTTAGCAACTGTATTTAATCTGATGATGAATATCTTTGCAAACTATTTGAGCGATATGAAACTCGACTACGACCAGAATGTAAGCTTCATGTTTGGAGGAGCTCTCATCTTGTCCATTATATCCATCATGCTGTTACTCAAACTATCAAGCATGGCCAATTCTCTCGCAAAAGGCATTACATTCGGACATCTATGGAGACATAAAAACTAGCTGAGATAAAAAGCAATGGTTCCCGTAACAGACGCCCTTAATACCCATATGACAAAATAACAAGAATATCCAATCCTAAAGTAAAAAATATTCGCACTGAAATTGAGCTGTTTTTATAAATTAAAAAATGAAATTAAGAAAAGATAAATTATCGTAAACTATACACTTTACTTTAGTGTCAAAATTATAATAATGACAACAAATATCAGAATGTGTATAACATTAAAAA
>NZ_JBHIQC010000117.1:0-757 GCF_042196385.1 Bartonella sp. AP150HLJHH
TGGTTACCAGTTTAAGCACAACGGGAAGCTTTCTTAAAGGACCTTTAAAAGTCGATGGAGATCTTGTTTATACGAAATCAGACATAGATATTCTCAAGCAAGAAATTAAAAAAATTAAACAAGGCTTAGTTGATAAACTCATTAATTGGTCTGCGCTTGCTGATGCTGAATTGCTCTATACACAGGATGGGAAAATTCAATGGCCTGATTGGGTAACGGATAAAACTAAAGTTGAGATCCAAGCATGGGGCGGTGGCGGTAGTGGTGGCGGAGCGGATACGCCAAGATTAGGAGGAGGTGGCGGCGGTGGCGGTTGTTCAGTCTGGTATGGCTATAAAGCCAGTTTAAACGGTCATCAAGATATTTTGATTGGTAAAGGAGGCGCTTCTGTTGCATCACGCAGTGCGACAGGAAATTCTGGAGGAACAACAGCTGTTGGAAAGAATTTTATTACGGCGACAGGAGGACATGGTGGTGGGGGTGCTTCTGCCTATCAATCTCACACGGGATTTGGTGGTGGTACGACTACCTACTATTCAGGCGGTGGCGGTGCTGGAGGAACAGGTGGAAACTTTGGTTTAGCAACGGATGAACATCTAGGAATTGCCAAAGGCGGAAATGGTTATGCTGGAACGAATGGAATTACGAGTAAAACAAGCGGTAATGGAGGCGATGCTGGAGGTGATACATCACGTGGTGGCTCTGGAGGAGTCGGCAAAGGTTCCTATAGTTCGGGAAAAGCAGGGCGTGGTTTTGG
>NZ_JBHIQC010000118.1:0-744 GCF_042196385.1 Bartonella sp. AP150HLJHH
TTCCGTAATTCATCACTGGGCTGAACCTAAAAAAGGATTACAGGAGTTGTGCTGTGTTTTAGATCGCGGCGGTCGTATTATCATCCACGACCCCCTAGCTGATTCAGAAGAAACAGCACTGGGTATTTTTAACCAATCACGTCGTGAATGCGGTGTGGCAGCTATGTCCACAGAAGAAAAATTTACATTACAGTGACACGTGGAGAAGGTCTAGCAGCTCTGGGTTGTGCAATTTTCATTAAAAAGGTCTGAGTTATCATGGATTATTTCTGTGCTGAAATGTATGCAAAAATGCAACCACGTATAACGGCAATAACTGGCTGCCATGCACTCGATTACATTGCTTTCCGCGATTTGGTTAGGATAAGTACACGCGTTTATTCGACCACTGGTGATAGTGGTTCTTTGACTCAAGTGGACTCTGCGGGTGAACACTTACCGATGCTGATTAGTGCTACAAGTGGCATCACTGGGGCGATGAAAATGGCCAACGTTCGTTTAAAATTCTGTAAGGAAGGGATCAGCTCATCAGAGCGCAATTTAATTCGTAACCTGCGCGCGCGGCAGGTTTTTTCCCCAAGGGATGTTGTTGGCAACCTGTTTACGATTAATCTGTTTTCATCTTTACACTACTTGGCGTGTGAAATTTTAAAAAATTGCCGTGCACATGTTGTGCCGGTTGGCGATATTGCTCTGCTGCTGAAGAGTCATTTCGAGTTTCTGGCTGAAATACGGCTCTCGGTA
>NZ_JBHIQC010000119.1:0-728 GCF_042196385.1 Bartonella sp. AP150HLJHH
TTACCCAACAGTTCTAAGCCACCACTCATAGTGACTTTGCTGGTAAATTTATTATAGCTTTGCCATTCATTTGGGCTGGCTAAGCATCCATAGCTTGTGAGATCTTCATTGATCTTGGCTCTAAAATCGTCAAGACCCACGATATCTTCTGTTTTATGTTGATGTGCGCCTAACAATGATATTGCACTGCCAAAAGTGAAGTTATTATTGCTTGATTTATAGAGAACATAATTGTTGGCAGCATCTTTTGCCCCCTCGATATCGCTTAAATCAGCAAATGAGAAGGTTTTATCCGCTGCCATTTTGCCTTTGAGGGCTGTTTCAAGATCTGCGACATCACTTATGCTATGCGTGTGCTGTAAAGGTGCCTTTTCGTCTACCTTTTCCTCAACAGCCAAAAGAGCTTGATCAATTTTGGTCAAGTTTTCCCGCAAGATTGGGAATTCAGAACTGATAAAGCGTCCTTCTTTAGGCAATTCCATGTCGAGTTTTTTGGTTTTTGTCATGTCTCATTTTCCCCTCATAATATGCCGGCGCCAAAATCACACACCATTGACCGCGCTGCTGGTCCACCGGTAAGCGTGAGTTTCAAGCGCGCTTGTTTGGCGCCTTTGTCGCTGCTTACAAATTTGCGCTCTGTCCAAAGAGGCTCGGATAACTGTTCTGTTTCGTCGAGTTTCAAAGGAACAAAAGCACCATCATCCAGTTGCATCTCGAGTGTAAAGGTT
>NZ_JBHIQC010000120.1:0-720 GCF_042196385.1 Bartonella sp. AP150HLJHH
ATCGAGGTGGTCAATTTTCGAATGGCAACGTCTGAGAGCTATACAGACAAGGCAACCAATAAGAGAATAGACAAAACCGAATGGCATTCCATTGTGGTGTTTAATCCACACTTGGCAAAAGTAGCACTCCAGTATCTGAATAAAGGCAGCAAAGTTTATATCGAGGGGCGACTACAAACCCGTAAATGGCAAGATAAAAACGGTGTTGATCGCTATGTAACAGAAGTCATATTGCCTCAGTACAAAGGCGAGTTAAAGCTTTTAGATGGCAAAAATGATGATAATCAAGATCAGTCATCTGCTTATGACAGAAGCATTTACAGACCTCTTGATACATCTCATACCGTTATGAATGATAGCGTTCCTTTTTAAACAGAAGGTGCTTTAATGGATAGTAAAAAGAAGTCTAGGGTTAGTACAGAAGAATCTGAACCCGTTTATATGCTTACAGAGAATGATATAGAGCTGTTAAGAGATTGTATGTCATCTACATCAATGAGTTATTACAGTATAGTGATGGGTGCTTTATTGAGTACACTTTTCATTCTGCTCTTAAAACTTTCTTGGGATCAAAGTCACTTAAAACTTAAGTTAGGTGTTGCTGCTGTAATATGCATTTTAGTGGTTTTATTGTTCTTTTTAAATCGAATTTCATGGTCAAGATCAGAGAGAATTTGGCAAGATATTAAACAGACATCTGAGGACATAAGTGAAAAAAAA
>NZ_JBHIQC010000121.1:0-720 GCF_042196385.1 Bartonella sp. AP150HLJHH
TTCACATTCTAAATCGTCATCATTTTCCGATTCAAGATCAGCATCATAATAGTCTTCAAAATCATCATAATACTCATGACGATAATAATCATCTTCACTACCAAATTCGGGATATGCTTCATTCCAAATATGATCATCTGCTGTTAAAGAAGCGGCGCTATGAACATAAGAATCTCCTGAGATAAGAGCACCACATACAACGGCATCATCGAAAACACGCGCGTCATCACAAATATAAGCAGCACCGCTTATTTTTGCATTGCCTCCAACATGAGCATTATCACAAATGACGGCATCATCAGAAATATGAGCATGATCAGTTACATAGGCATTATCATAAATCTTTGCATTGCCTTCAATTACAACAGCACCTTTAATATGAGCATTCCCATAAAGACGCGCATTGCCTCCCATAAAAATAGCTTCAAAAATAGCATTCCCATAAATTTTTGCATTCCCACAAACGTCTACAAAAAAGCTTCTTACTTTTGCATTCCCAGAAACGCGGGCATTTTGAAAAACGCGGGCTTTATCATATACCCAGCACGTACCATAATGCGATAGGTTGCTTTCATTTTCTATAAAACCACCTAAATCCCCCGCCTTGACATCTCCAAAATCTTTTAAGGCGCGTATACGGTATAATGTGAGACCAGTCATATGATCTATTTCATTAGTCAATTCATATTTTTTGGATGGTTTTCTCTTTTTAACTGTAGC
>NZ_JBHIQC010000122.1:0-713 GCF_042196385.1 Bartonella sp. AP150HLJHH
AACAGCACTTTACAATTGGGAAAATTGCGGGTGGAATTTGATGCAGAAGAAGTGCCACCTTTAGAAGATTTGAGTTTCGGCAGCCGGCGCAATAGCGCTTATTTTGATCGTTTGGCGCAAGATATCCAAAAGAAAATGACTTATCAATTTGGCGATACGCTTGAAACTTATCGCAAAGCAGCAAGGAGTTAAAGCATGACTTTACGCATTGTACGCGGTTTTACCTTGATTGTTGATGATGATGTGAATCTTCACCTTGATCTTGAAACATTGAAACTGCCCACGTTGGAAGAAATTACAGAAACCTATCAACCAGGGGGCTCTGATATGCAAATTGATGTGAGCGGTCTTGGTGTGAAAGCTTTGAGCATGCAAATGAAAATCCGCAGCCATACCCCTGAGGTCATCGGTATTTTTGGTGGTCCCCCTGGTCTTCGTCATAAATTCACTGGCAAAAAACATGTGATTTCTGAAGAAGATGGGCGTGAGCATGAACATTCCATTGATGTGACAGGGCGGTTGGTCAAAGTCGATAGCGAAGGCTTAACGGCTGGAAAAGCGACAGGCTATGATTGCGAGATCAAAAATATTTGGGACTATACGGAATTTTGGGATGGTTCTGTTTTGCACCGCTTTTCCTTTAAACGGGGCGGCTGGCTTGTCCGCAATGGGCAAGAGATCGGTTCTCGCCGCCGCTCTATTCTCAACTTATA
>NZ_JBHIQC010000123.1:0-701 GCF_042196385.1 Bartonella sp. AP150HLJHH
CTAGCCATTGCTGGTGTTTCTTTACGCCGTTCAACACCGGCTATGATATGTTTCTTTTCAATTGCTTGGTATGGAATGTTTCCTATGGTATCACATACCTTCATAAGGATGAGTTCTTTTTGTTTTTGGGTGACTTTAGAAAGGTTATGCCAATTGGAGCTATTAAAATACTGTTTAAGGAGCCATGCGAATGAACCTTCGACTAGCTTACCAGTTTTTGATTTAGGAAGTATAAGCCCTTGTAACTCGGCAAGTGCGCTTTTGTAGTTGTCAACAAACTCTTGCGTTCCATAGGTACCGCGTATTCTAATACGTGGTCCATGACCAATACGTACATACCATATAATTTTACCATGACGTGTGACTTCTTTGACAAGATGAGGAGGACGTGGTTTAGGCATGGTATTTTACATCTTAGAGAGTGCGGTTTCGTAATATTCATTCTTTGACAAATCTAAAAGTTTGTCTGGGTGGCTAACTGAATTTGGTATTGGAATATCTGCTTTAAGATAGATAAGCAGTTCCCCTGTAGGTTTGATTTCTATGAGTTCGCAACCTTGTTTTTTAGCTTCTCTTAAAGCGCGTGCAATGGCTGGTTGCGTTATAGCAGCTGGACGAGGCGCCATATCTTTTCTCCTTACATTGAGATGCAATTCACGTGTGGCGTGAATCACGCATTACTTGAAAGTTGTTAGGAAGGG
>NZ_JBHIQC010000124.1:0-699 GCF_042196385.1 Bartonella sp. AP150HLJHH
CTCACAAATGAAACGCGTGTAATTAATAATCATACCCTTTATCGCATTAAAGCATTAAAAGACTTTGCTGATGTTAAAGCAGGTACTTTAGGGGGCTTTATTGAAAAGGAAGATAACCTCTCTCATGATGGCAATTGCTGGGTTTATGATAATGCTTGTGTTGTAAAATCTGGTCGTGTTTATGAAAATGCAAGGGTATATGGCAATGCTGCCATTGGTGGTTTTGTTTATGGCAATGCGCATGTATATGATAAAACCCGCGTGTATTTTGGAGCTCATGTTTATGATAATGCGCATCTTTCTGATAAGGTGTGGGTTTATCAATATGCAAGGGTTTATGGGAATGCAAAATTAACAGGAAGTGCACGCATTTATAGCAAGGCTGAGGTTTATGATCATGCTGTTGTAAGTAGCTCTTCAAAAATTTATGGCAAGGTTTATGGCAATGCTAGCGTGGGTGGGTATGTTAAGGTCTATGGTTCTGTTTATGGCAATGCTAAAGTGACTGGTTATCACACCATTAGAGGTTTGGTACATGGCAATGCAAGGTTAAAAAGAGATGGTTATTCATATGTCAAACAAAACTTTTATTATGCATATGGAATTCCTGAAGATTGTGAAATTTATGAAAACGATACCGTTGTAAAGATTATTGAAAATAACGCTGCGTAAATAATGCGCGGGCGCGGCGGGGGCGCC
>NZ_JBHIQC010000125.1:0-696 GCF_042196385.1 Bartonella sp. AP150HLJHH
AAAATTATATCTACATACAAGGTCATATGTTAGACCCCATTAGTACAGTGATTGGTTACAATTGGCCTACGGCTTATGGGGTACGTTCCAAACCATATGATTCATTACATCCGTTAATTCTACCCCTCAGAGAGATGGGGGGAGCGATCATCGGCTATAATCCTAGTACCCATAATTGTTATGCTGATGCAAGTGCTAAGTGTAAAAATGATTACGGTTCATTTGATTTTATAAAATTTTATTCCACGAGAACAGGGAACAAAAAATGAAAATACGATTTAACTTATTGAGCCTGCTCATTCTATTAAGTATTACTGGATGTGATATGGACAAATCTCCTCCAGGGGAAGTATATGGGTGGATCAAGCCAGGAGCAGACTTTACCGAGGTAGGAAAAGCATTGCTAGAATGTGGCATGCCACACCTTAATTATCTTGAGGCTGAAAATCAAAAGCTCAGCAATAATGATAATGCAACAATTTATGCTTGTATGATTCAAGCAGGATTCCGTGACAGATATGGCGGTCCATCTTGGTGTGTGAATCATTGGAGGGAAAACCTTCCCATTTGTCAGCCTGGTGCTGTCATCCCGAAGAGAAGTGTCGAAAAGCGCTTAAACAGCCCTTTTTGTAAAAGAAGTCCAGTACAACCTGAATGCAAACCTTAAGTTTTGTTTGTGATGACCGACAATCCCCA
>NZ_JBHIQC010000126.1:0-690 GCF_042196385.1 Bartonella sp. AP150HLJHH
TGGTGAGGTTGTTCCGGTATTTGGATTTGTGCCTTTTGGTTGATAGGCTTCGTTAAAGACGCATAGGACGTTTTTTCCCTGTCTTAGGGTGAAGCGTGCGCTAATGGCATGGACAATCACCATGTTGCCTCTTGTGGTTTTGGGAACCAGCGATTCTGTACCGTCATTGCTGACAATGTAAATGGCAGGGATTTCTTGGTTGTCTGGAAATGTAAATGTTGTGGTTTTGCCATTGTCATAAACGGAGGAGGGTTCGAGCACGCTTGATCCTTGAGCGGTGTAAGCCCAATTGCGTGGTCCGTAGGTTTCAGAAGCGTTGAAGACATTATCGATACGCTGGGCTTGTTGTTTTTCTTGTCGCATAAGGGCTGCGAGTCTTCTTTGTTCTGCTTCGTCTTGGGGATAGCGAAATTTCACAAGGAAATATGTTTCTTGTCCAGAGGAAATTTCTCCATCTTTGATCGTAAGTTCAAATTGATAGGAGCGCTTTGAGCCATCAAGCTTTGTGGTGACGACTTGGAGATTGGTAATGGGTTGGACTTCTCTTGCTTTAAGGAAAAGAATATTGCCAGCGGGGGCGACTTCCCATGCAACACTGTTGCCAATTGCCACATGGGCAATTTCTTCATTGGGAGAAAATTCTATTTGTACCGATGAGCGTATGGAGCCAATAATTTTTGTGACATTATA
>NZ_JBHIQC010000127.1:0-661 GCF_042196385.1 Bartonella sp. AP150HLJHH
GCCTCTCAAACTCTCCGGAACGCTCACCAAAATCATGACATCAGATCCGCGTTTAATGAGAGGACTAACAATCCTTGGTTCTTAGTGTCAAGGAAGCCACTACATGGCGCCTAACGGCGTCCTTGACAAAGAACCTAACGGCTTGTTTCGTCCCTCTCACGCGGCTCCGAAATCATGATTAGAAGGGAGAGCTTTTAGGGGCAAATACTACAAAAGAAAGAGATAAAAATTATAAGCTATTTTATGAGATAAATATTTGAAAATATTATAAAAAATGGCAAAAAAAGACAAAAAATAGTTGACAATAAATGGGTATTTTGCTATATTAATACTTAAGTGATCAAAACACTAATCCTAAAGCGAATAGATTACGAAACAATCTTTCTTTGCTTTTCAAAAACTGACTGTCTTTGTATGTTTTAAAAACGTATAATGATTTTGTCGGGTGTAGTTATGTCATATAATACCCTTACGGGGAAAGCATAACAACAGACTTTAGGCTGTGTTTTGAGCACCCGACGCCTTTATAGGTGTCAATTCAAAACATTATTAACCTAAAGGAGTTCATTATGAACGCTATCTCCAAAAAATATGAATTTATTGATGATTGTGAATATATCGATGGTCATTTCTTAACTCGAATTAGAGCCTTAAGAGATTT
>NZ_JBHIQC010000128.1:0-659 GCF_042196385.1 Bartonella sp. AP150HLJHH
GATCGTGAGACACTCATGAAACACGAAAAAGATGGTGATATGGGAAACCGGTATTTGGCAAGCCATTCTGCTTGCGTTGGTCCTTATCAGCTAGAGAGTTGGCGCCCTGGAGAAGGAATTTTGTTGCGTGCAAGCTCCAATTATTGGGGGGAGGCGCCTAAATTGAAGAAGATTTTAATTCGCCATGTTGCGGAACCTGGAACACAACGTTTATTGTTGCAAAAACACGATATCGATGTTGCACGTAATCTGATGCCAGAGGATTTGGCAGATCTCCAAGCAACAACGGATATTAAAGTTGAAAAAGTGTTGGCGCCCTCCATGATCATATGGGGATTTAATGCGACAAACCCTATTTTTGCCAATGAAAAAGTGCGTTTAGCGATGCGCTATCTTATTGACTATGAAGGACTCGGTAAGACTCTTCTCAAAGATGTTGGTATTCCACGTGCAAGTTTTATTCCTCTTGGTAATCTTGGAGCTTTGGATGAAAAAGAGGGACAACCCTTTAAACTTGATCTCCAAAAAGCAAAGCAACTTTTAACAGAGGCAGGTTATCCGGATGGTTTTGAGGCCAGTATTTTTGCCGGTGCCTCTCCTTATCCTTTTGCTTTGCCTATTGCTCAGTCTCTCCAAGACAATGCAAAAAAGGTGGGGGT
>NZ_JBHIQC010000129.1:0-650 GCF_042196385.1 Bartonella sp. AP150HLJHH
ATGCGAGTTGTCCTCTATGACACATGCATACATTGGCTTCAAAACAGGTGATTGCAACGCGCTTTTTGTTTAAAAAAATTTGATATAATTTGTTTATTGCACAAGAATTATTCTTGAGAGTTGTATTTCGATAATTTTTAAAAAGGCGGTCATAATCTTTTTGTGTTTTCAAATTTCTTCGTTTTTCAGAGGCAATTCCAAGTTCAGGCATATGCATATATTCAATATCAATGTTGCTTACAGCTTGCTCTAATTGTCTTTTTGAAAATCCGTGTTTTCTACTTATTGGATTTTTACGAACATCACATAAAGTTTTGATATTGTTTTCTATGAGACAACTAAGATAATTCTCAAGGGACCTACCTTCATAGCCAATGGTAAAAAAACAAAATTCCTCATCTTTAGCAGGCTGTATGATAATATGTTTGATGTTACACACGTTTAATTTCCTTATGTAAAAGGGTGGGGGTGCTTGTAGATATGCGGGGAACAAAACACCCCCATAAGGTTAAGCAGCTTTTGTTGAGAGTTGTTGTATCTCTCGTTCTATCTCTGCTAAAAAGGTTTCAACAACTTGATTGATCTGTTCAATTTGTTGATCATCACGGAGAACACGCTTGACTTTCATACGCAAGTGAAAGAATTCCCCC
>NZ_JBHIQC010000130.1:0-640 GCF_042196385.1 Bartonella sp. AP150HLJHH
TGGAAGAAAAAATTGGAGATATTACTGTATACCAGTATGTTGTTCGCTTAGCCACAGAGGCAGTCACTATTATTAACGCTGAAGATTATGGACGTGTCATTTACGATCTTTTTATCCGACGCTCTTTGATTAATCTTGGCAATGAAGTTGCCAATACAGCCTTTGATGCGCCTGTCGAACTTACACCTTCTCAACAAATTGAAACAATTGAAAATCAATTATTTGAGTTAGCCGAAAAAGGAAAATATGGAGGTGGGTTTGAAAACTTTGATACAGCCATTGCAAAAGCACTTAACATGGCAAGCGCTGCGAAAAAGCGTTCCTCACAGCTTTCAGGGATAGCTACCCATATCAAAACCCTTGATGAAAAAATGGGGGGGCTACAGCCATCCGATTTGATTATCATAGCTGGACGCCCTGGAATGGGGAAAACCTCTCTGGCGACCAATATTGCTTTTAATATTGCCAATGCTTGCAAGCGTCATGATAACAGCCAAACCAATGAAGGGGGTATTGTAGGTTTCTTCTCACTTGAAATGTCAACTGAACAGCTTGCAACTCGTATTATCTCAGAACAAATAAAGGTTTCTTCTTCTGATATGCGTCGTGGTAATATCTCAGAAGAGCAATTTACCAACAT
>NZ_JBHIQC010000131.1:0-640 GCF_042196385.1 Bartonella sp. AP150HLJHH
CTTCTGCCAAGCGAGATCTTGCAGCCTTTAGTTCAGATGTTGCGCATTTCCAAAACAAGACAAGGCAGCATTTTAAAGGGTGGTTTGACCCGGAGCATCTTGAGGATGCGACAAAGAATGCGGAAAATGCTTTTATCCAAGCGCGGGGGCGCATGGTGGGTGCCATTGCGCAAACAGCAACCTTAATAGCGCCGCTCTATAAAGCCATGCAATTTGACCAATCGATGAAAGGATTGGAAAAGGTTCTTGATGCTCCTCTTCATCGCTTAAAAGAATTGCGCCGTTTTGCTTTGGAAACCTCCACTAAGATTCCGCTAGCGGCACGTGAAGTTTTAGAACTGATGACCAGTGCTAGCCAAGCAGGGATTGGCGAACAAGATCTAGAAGCTTTTAGCATTTATGCTGCCAAAGCGGCTGTTGCTTTTGATATGACGGGGGATCAGATTGGGGAGCGCTTTGCCAAATTGCGCAATGTCTTTAAGCTTAATCAGGCAGGTATTGAAGATCTAGGTGATGCTATCAATCATCTCTCTAATCACATGGCGGCAAAAGCCAGTGAGGTGTCTGATTTTACCAATCGTGCCACCGGTGCGGCAACCATGTTTAAGCTCACCGCGCGGGAAACCGCAGCATTTGGTAC
>NZ_JBHIQC010000132.1:0-637 GCF_042196385.1 Bartonella sp. AP150HLJHH
TGGAAGAAAAAATTGGAGATATTACTGTATACCAGTATGTTGTTCGCTTAGCCACAGAGGCAGTCACTATTATTAACACTGAAGATTATGGACGCGTTATTTACGATCTTTTTATCCGCCGGTCTTTGATTAATCTTGGCAATGAAGTTGCCAATACAGCCTTTGATGCGCCTGTAGAGCTCACGCCTACCCAACAAATTGAAACGATTGAAAATCAGTTATTTGAGCTCGCCGAAAAAGGAAAATATGGGGGTGGGTTTGAAAACTTTGATACAGCCATTGCAAAAGCACTTAACATGGCAAGTGCTGCAAAAAAGCGTTCCTCACAGCTTTCTGGGATAGCTACCCATATCAAAACCCTTGATGAAAAAATGGGAGGATTACAAGCATCTGACTTAATTATTCTTGCAGGGCGCCCTGGTATGGGGAAAACCTCTCTGGTGACCAATATTGCTTTTAATATTGCCAATGCTTGTAAGCGTGATAACAGCCAAGCCAATGAAGGGGGTATTGTTGGTTTCTTCTCACTTGAAATGTCATCCGAACAGCTTGCAACTCGCATTATCTCAGAACAAATAAAGGTTTCTTCTTCTGATATGCGTCGTGGTAATATCTCAGAAGAGCAATTTACCAACAT
>NZ_JBHIQC010000133.1:0-628 GCF_042196385.1 Bartonella sp. AP150HLJHH
TTCTTTATCAAGATAAAGGTGGCAAAGAATCTCTATGCAAGAAACTGACCTTTTATCGCCCCACTTTTAAGCATGCCAAGCAATTAGCGGTGCTCATTGGACCACAATTGACAGAGCTGCTGCTTCCTGAGTTTGGAGAGCAAAAAACAACTTTGAGCAATGATGTGCTTATCACGAAGCTTTCTCAAGTTTTGTTCACAAGTGAGGCAACAGAAGGCATCACAGCACTTTTGGCTGATATGTCACATGAATCTATTGAATTGATTGATCGAGTTGATGTGATGGATATTGTCGCAATATTGAAGGCTTTTTTTGCTTTTTTTACGCAACGCCAATCCTCTCTGCCAGACAATTTGGAGCAGAACTAGCCCTTTATTATCACTGGGCGCCTTCAGAGATTAACCAGATGGATTGGCTGGATGTGATTGCCTATCGAGAAGAACTCGCACGCCTGAAAGCTCAAGAATATGAAAGCCATCAGTTAGGATAAGAGACGATCATGGATGTTTCCCTTGTTGTGCGTTTTGTTAATCATCTGCAAGAGGGGATAGCTTCTGCCAAGCGAGATCTTGCAGCCTTTAGTTCAGATGTTGCGCATTTCCAAAACAAGACAAGGCAGCATTTTAAA
>NZ_JBHIQC010000134.1:0-626 GCF_042196385.1 Bartonella sp. AP150HLJHH
GTACCAAATGCTGCGGTTTCCCGCGCGGTGAGCTTAAACATGGTTGCCGCACCGGTGGCACGATTGGTAAAATCAGAAACTTCACTTGCCTTGGCCGCCATGTGGTTAGAGAGATGATTGATAGCATCGCCTAGATCTTCAATGCCTGCCTGATTAAGCTTAAAGACATTGCGCAACTTGGCAAAGCGCTCCCCAATCTGATCTCCCGTCATATCAAAAGCTACAGCTGCTTTAGCGGCATAAATGCTAAAAGCTTCTAGATCTTGTTCGCCAATCCCTGCTTGGCTGGCACTGGTCATCAATTCTAAGACTTCACGCGCCGCTAACGGAATCTTGGTGGAGGTTTCAAGCGCAAAACGGCGCAATTCCTTTAAGCGATCAAGGGGGGCATCGAGAACCTTTTCCAAGCCCTTCATCGATTGGTCAAATTGCATGGCTTTATAGAGCGGTGCAATTAAGGTTGCTGTTTGCGCAAGCGCACCCACCATACGCCCCCGCGCATGGTTAAAAGCATTTTCCGCATTCTTTGTCGCATCCTCAAGATGCTCAGGGTCAAACCACCCTTTAAAATGCTGCCTTGTCTTGTTTTGGAAATGCGCAACATCTGAACTAAAGGCTGCAAGATC
>NZ_JBHIQC010000135.1:0-622 GCF_042196385.1 Bartonella sp. AP150HLJHH
ATCTGGGGGCGTGTTTATGGCAATGCAAAAATCAATAAAAAAAGCAAAGTAAGGTTGGTTCCAAAAAAATGTGAGGTGTATGAAAGGGATAATGTTGTCAATATAACTGATAAAACAGAATAAAAAGAAACATGGGGGCGTGCATTCTTTATGGTTATAAACGCATATAAAATGCATTGCTATAAACATCTCATAAAAGATAGCATTCATAAAAAAAAGCCGTGTCGAAAGTGATATGACGCGGCTTTCAAATAGCGTTTTTTATTGATTAAAATGAATCATCCACAATGGAGTAATCAGTGCATATATACAAAACGTATCATATTGCAAGCGCTCTATTATCTTTATGAAAACTTATCAAAAGGAATGTAAATGATGCGTTTGATTTTTACTCACTCATTTGAATGAGAAAACCTATAAACGCTTTTTGTTGCTCTCAAACGTATCAAAACGCTCGGTAGCTTTAATAATTCAATCAAAAGCAAATGCATATTCAATAAATATCTGCAAAAAACGTTCTTTTTAGCTTGCAAGCATTGGTTTTTAAAAGCAGCTTTTCATAAGATAAATAAACAAACGCTTTTATAAAGTGTAAGGTTTTTAAGATTTTGCTCTGCTGTGA
>NZ_JBHIQC010000136.1:0-611 GCF_042196385.1 Bartonella sp. AP150HLJHH
CATAAAAGAGCAAATTAACATTCGCCAAAATTGGCGAGCGCAAAATAGAGAGCTGTCATAACAGCATCATCATAACACCGAACATTTTAAAGATTGCATAAAAGGATTTAAAGACAAGATCGATTTTATAACCACGGTATTTTTTTACCGAGGTAGGAAATAAAGGTCATGAAATTCAAAACGCTATATCTTATGAAATGAAAAGCCTTTTAATGAATAGATTGCAGGCTAGTCTTTAAGAATGGAACTATTCGATTCCACAAAAAAATGGAGGCAAATAATGCCATGGCAGTAGAATTACTATCTACTTTAGATTTGGTACTAAAAACGTTTTAAAAGTTATAGTTTAAAAATACGAAACCAAATGAGCTCTTTCCAAATTTGGGGGCAGCTATTTAGACAAGATAAGCAAACAAACTTCAAAACCATTGTAACATCATAAGGTATGGGTTTTTACTCAATTTTGAGTCAAAAGCTGTAATATTTAAGAATGCTCTATTCTAAGATAACATCCCCAAAATGGACCGGCTAATATTTAAAGAAATTAGGTTTTAATGAAAAGTACAAATACGCTTATGAGAACCTCTTTAAATGCACGTTTAAACGTTTGA
>NZ_JBHIQC010000137.1:0-230 GCF_042196385.1 Bartonella sp. AP150HLJHH
TACCAAATACACGCGTTTCATTTGTGAGTGCAAACTTCTTTTGCATGAGCACAATTCCTTTATACAGAGATTTAAATTTTTAAATGAGATGTTTAAAGAAGGGCGCCCCCGCCGCGCCCACGCGTTATTTAAGCAGCGTCTTTTAGTGACTGATTATCATCACAGATATCATCACGAATTTTTACACGGCTATTGACAACAGCATTGCCATAAATTTGCACATGATGATC
>NZ_JBHIQC010000137.1:333-605 GCF_042196385.1 Bartonella sp. AP150HLJHH
ACTTGAATAATCCTTAATCCAGGCATTACAAAAAACATGGGCATTATCATAAACCCGCGCCCAGACATAAATGCGTGACTTGCCATACACACGGGCATTACCAAAAATATAGCCACAAACATAGGCACTTTCATAGACACGGGCATTGTCATAAACCTTGGCACTATTAGAAATAGTAGCATTATCACTAATTACGGCATTACCATAAACATGCCCACAGACCTTAGCGTTATCATGAATTTTTGCATTATCATAAATATGAGCGGTTGTAT
>NZ_JBHIQC010000138.1:0-601 GCF_042196385.1 Bartonella sp. AP150HLJHH
TCTCCCCCACATTTATATGAAAGAACTTCTAAACAAAACTGTTTAGCCCATCAATGGTTAATACATTAATATCCCCAGTTTAATGCTACAATATATTTATCAATAATTAGAGGTAAATTCACTCTCCAGCTCCTCTAAGCCACTCAACACGCATATAAACGAGACATCATCCTATCAAGCACATCCTTTCGTCAAAAACAACAGCATAAAACAATAAGAAATCTCTTTTAAAACTTTCTACTCAAATAGGCAAAACTCTCTGTACAGCGCATTAAGCACCCGTTCTCCAAAGATAATGATCTGAACAGAAGAGTTTTGTCCAGTGCTGTCAGTGTTGTCAGTTCTTTTTAGAGCCTATATTATTTTTTTTAATGAGAGAAAATTAAAAACATTATATTTCAATATGTTAGCATTTTAACGATACAACCTATATCGACAATACAACCTTAAATACAATCTATAATATATATTTGTCAGTTTGTGTCAGTAAATTAAACTGACAAAATAGACTATTTTAGTGACTCATAAAACCTATCAAAATACTCATTATGATATTTTAAAGCACATAGTGTATTTATCTTGATTGACCCATGAAATGAAT
>NZ_JBHIQC010000139.1:0-581 GCF_042196385.1 Bartonella sp. AP150HLJHH
ATGATCCTGCTAAAATGGTTCCCGCTTTAGCAACACATTGGGATGTTTCAGGTGATGATCACAGTACGGTGATTACTTTTCATTTACGTGATGGTTTGAAGTTTAATGATGGTCGATCAGCCAATGCCAATGATCTTCTTTGGAGTATGAAGCGGATTGTCAAATTGAAGATGGGTAATGCGGCAATTTTTAATGAATATGGAATTACAGAGCAAAATGTTGATGATGCTTTGCAAGCCCCAGATAAGAAAACAGTGGTGATGAAATTTGATAAGCCTTATCCAGCAGAGCTCATTCTTAATAATATTGTTGCAAGTCCGGCAACAGCTTTGCTTGATCGTCAGACAATTATGAAGCATGAAAAAGATGGCGATTTTGGAAATCAGTATTTGAAAAGTCATGCTGCTTGTGTTGGTCCTTATCAGTTAAAAAGTTGGCGCTCTGGAGAAGCTCTTTTGTTGCGTGCAAGCTCTCACTATTGGGGACAAGCGCCTAAACTGAAGCAGATTTTAATTCGCCATGTTGCAGAGCCCGGAACACAACGTTTGTTGTTGCAAAAGCACGATATTGATGTTGCTCGT
>NZ_JBHIQC010000140.1:0-578 GCF_042196385.1 Bartonella sp. AP150HLJHH
CGCAACACATCATCAACAGAATGAATGATAAAATCCACGACCTCAACGGGGGTATAAACAATCCCAAGCCTATCCGTGGTTTTCTTAAATGCCTTGGTAAAAAAATCTTCGTAAAGTTTGATAATAAGATTTTGTCTTGCCTGTGGTTCTGTAATGCCAGAGGCACGGAACTTTACGCTGTCATAAAACTCTTGTAATTCTTTGGATTCTTCCTCGATATTGGTTTTGTCGAGTTCTGTTAAGATTTTTTCCATTGCTTGCGAAATGGCATTGTTTTGTACAAATTCATTGCCCTCAAACAAAGCTTCAAACACGGGACGCGTCACAAGATGTTGCGCTAACATCTCAATCGCTTCTTCTTGCTTTATCTCACTGTTTAAGTTGTTTTTTAATTCTTTATAAAACGCATCAAAGGCATGATAAGCTTCGCTTGTTTGATCAGAAAGCAGAGTTTGAAGGCGTGTGATATGGTTTTGTGCAATCTCAGCAACATTGTTCGCCCAAATGCCCCAATAATCACTCATAGTAGATTTTTTAACAATCAGTGTTTTGAGAGCATTGGGAAACTCAACAAAAAA
>NZ_JBHIQC010000141.1:0-577 GCF_042196385.1 Bartonella sp. AP150HLJHH
ATACAAAAGGACATCAATCCAGACACGTTCATGGGTACCATGGGACCATCTTTGATAATATTTCTCAACATCTTCTTTTGTCCAAACAGGAAAGCCGCTTTTATTTTTAAGAGGAGGTTTTTTAACGCCTAAAGTTGGATTATTTTCCAAAAGACCTTGATCAATTGCCCAATTAAAAAGACCATTAAGGGACTTCAGAAAGTTTCTAGCCATTGCTGGTGTATCTTTACGCCGTTCAACACCGGCTATAATATGTTTCTTTGTAGTATTAGAGTAGCTATGCCAATTAGAGCTGTTAAAGTATTGTTTAAGCAGCCATGCAAATGAACCTTCAACAAGTTTACCGGTTTTGGATTTAGGAAGTATAAGCCCTTGTAACTCGGCAAGTGCGCTTTTGTAGTTATCAACAAACTCTTGCGTTCCATAGGTACCGCGTATTCTAATGCGTTTACCGTGACCAATACGTACATACCATACAATTTTGCCATGTTGAGTAATTTGTTTGATAGCCATAAAAGCGTTTATAGGCTCTCTCATTCAAATGAGTGATTAAAGATCATACGCAACATTTACATTC
>NZ_JBHIQC010000142.1:0-576 GCF_042196385.1 Bartonella sp. AP150HLJHH
GGGCTTATGGAAGTTTGCAGCATGATACCGGTTTTTATATGGATGGGGTGTTATGGTATGGCCTTTTTAAGGGTGATGTTTTGACCCTTGCACGGGGCAAGGTTGTGGCGTTAAAGGGTAAACAATTTAGCGGTTCTTTAACGAGTGGTAGAACGTTTGCAACAGGGTATAAAGGTGTTGTTTTTGATCCGCAGATTCAGGTTGTTTATCAGCATCTTCAGTTTAATCAGGCGCGTGATATTGATAATCTTGATGTTGATTTAGGAAAATTTCATCAATGGGTGGGGCGTGTTGGTGGGCGTTTAAGCAAGACGCTTAATGCTTCTGAAGAGGGACGTGAAGTTTCTTTTTATAGTAAGCTTTCTTATTTGCATAGTTTTGAAGATAAGCAATTCGTTTCTTTTAAAAACGATTTTCAGTTAGGTTCCTTTGGTTCTTCTTTGGAAGCAGGGGGTGGGTTTAATGCCCGTCTCTCATCAAAACTTTCTCTTCGTGGAGATGTCACTTATCAGCATAGATTTAAGAAAATTGGTTTTTCTGGAACGAGTTTCTCTGCTGGATTGCGCCACCTTTTTT
>NZ_JBHIQC010000143.1:0-574 GCF_042196385.1 Bartonella sp. AP150HLJHH
AGCTTTAAAAGCACATAAATATAAAAGAAGCAATTAATAAGCATAAGATATTATCAATACACAACGTATTTAAAAAATAAGAAAAAATATCAAAAAAGATAAAATATTATTTGACAATAAATACGTATTTTGTTATATAAATATTCAAGTGATTGAAAACACTAAACATACAGTGGATAAACAGCCAAAATTGTTTACTTCCTCTATAAAATTCGATTATTGCAACACTCTATAAGTGTATGTATTTATGTCGGGTGTAGCTGTGCCATACAATACCCTTTATGGGAAAAGCATAGCAACGGACTGTATGCCGTGTTTTCAGCGCCCGGCGCCTTTATAGCGCGTCAATTGAAAACTTTTAAAAACATACAGGTTTAAATATGACAAATATCTCAAAAAACACCCCCGTTATCTCTAATATTGCAAATGAAACCGCGTCTGTTAATCAACAAGAGCCTGCAAAAAAATACGAATTTATTGATGATTGTGAATATATTGATGGTCATTTCTTAACTCGAATTAGAGCCTTAAGAGATTTTGATGATGTCAAAAAAGGCGATTTAGGGGGGTATAT
>NZ_JBHIQC010000144.1:0-570 GCF_042196385.1 Bartonella sp. AP150HLJHH
GGGCAAAGTTGTTTGGTCAAAACTCAAACGTCATCCCAAAATCATTAAAGCCGTTAAAGGGGGTGGCACTGCTGATGGTTTTGTCACCAAGGCGCAATTTGCTGATCTGATGGAAATACACCCCGATCGTTTACTCATTGGTGAATCGCAAGTGAATTTGGCACGTAAAGGGCGTTCGGCACAATTGGCACGCGTGTGGGGCAATAAGATTGCACTGCTTTATATTGACCCCACCAAACAACAGGCAGATGGTTCGGTGATCAGTTGGGGTTTTAGCGCCCAGTTGGGCGAACGTTTGTCTGGAGTGATCCAAGATCCAGATATCGGCTTATCAGGTGGTAAACGGGTGCGTGTGGGGGAACGTGTGTGTGAATTGGTTGCCGCAAAAGATGCCGGCGTTTTGTTGCAAGAAGTTGTCTAAGGGAAACTTTTAAACATGGCTTATGCAAGCAAAACATTGATTGAAGAGCTCTGGGGTGATGACTTCTTGGATGATTTGTGCGGGATGGATGAGAATTCTGATCCAGTTTTTTCAGAGCAAGCCATTGCCCGCGCGCTCGAACAGGCAAG
>NZ_JBHIQC010000145.1:0-568 GCF_042196385.1 Bartonella sp. AP150HLJHH
CCATAGGTCCCACGGCGAAAATCAGAGCGCAAACTTTTGGAAAGGTCGGTAATCGCTTCAATGGCTTCAAGGCTTTTACGTTCAGGCAACTGATCAAAGTCAAGTTGAAAGGAATTCCACCATGCGCGCCCCGTCCAGGCGGGTTGAAAGCGTGCCGAAATCCCTAACCATTCAAGCCCCATCTCTATTGCCGCAAGGGAGCCGCGAATATTTTGCCATGCAAGACCCTGATCAATTAAATCATAAAGGTTAGAGAAATAAGGGGTTAATTCTTGTAAGCCATATTCATCAATTAAAAAGGGCAACCAAGAAGGCGGACGCGTGATAAATTTCGCGCGAGGTATTTCTTCGAGTGCAGTTTTAACGTGAAGGTCAAGAGCCATTGCTTCTGCAAAACAACGTTCAAACAAGCTAGAATTCGGGGGCAAAAGTGAGGAAAGCATCAATAAGCACGCCCCCGTTCAGACAAAACAATATCCCCTAGTGCGACCGCTTCATCAGGTGCGACCAAAATATCCTCACAAGGTTGCGTTATGTTCACATGGTGAACGCCCTCAACCATCAAGCG
>NZ_JBHIQC010000146.1:0-565 GCF_042196385.1 Bartonella sp. AP150HLJHH
GTATAGTGGCTTTATGGCGCAACATACGTGCGGGGTATTTTTTCCAAGGGTCACTGTGGTCTTGTTCGCATTCTTTGCGATATTCGGTGACTTCGATAGGGTCTTTAATCCCTTTGAGACGAATAGCACATTTGATAGCAATGATATTCCCATCCTCATTGATTTGATCTTGAAAGGTCATGCCATCAAAGTCAGGATTTGATTTGATGATCTTTATCCAACCGTCGATAGAAACAACGGGTATGATGCCGCCGCCTTTTTTAGGGAGTGCATAGATTTCTTTTGTTAAAGGGTTAAGTCCATAAGTATTGGCAACAAAAAGAAAAACGGCAAATTCTGCATCAGTGATGACATTAGCATTTTTATATCCAATACAAGTTTTTATGATTGTTTCTCGAAATTCTTCAGCAGAAAATCCATATTTTTCTGCCATTTCTTTTAAAAAAGTAGAATTTTTCATCTTGATTTCCTACATTGCGCGCAATTCCCCCGTGGCGTGAATCACGCTGGTGTTAAAAGTTGGTTTGTGTTGCTAGAAAGGAATGTCGTCTTTTGTTGAAGAGTC
>NZ_JBHIQC010000147.1:0-562 GCF_042196385.1 Bartonella sp. AP150HLJHH
GGCAATTCTTTGCATAAATTATCAGCATAACGGGTGCGATAATCTTCTGAATGCAAAAGACCGTAAACATAATAAAACAGATCATCTTTAGTGTTTTTTCATTGGGATAAACGGCTTTTAAATATGCTAATTCTTCATTAGTTATAGCATTACGCATTTTCTTTTTTTCTTATTTTAGTAATAAGCTATCGTCATACTATTTTTCTTATCAAGCGATAATAATGGAGTGTTTTTTGTTGTCTCTAATATGTAACAGTTCCAATAAATTTGGTATATTCTATGAATAAGAGTCTTTACTTGAAGCTCAAGATTATATTACATGCAACACCTTAAAATTAAGAAGCATATATAGCATATGATTGTCATTTAACAGTGTAATTATACAAGCTTCAAAAGTGGGGGAAATGATATGGTTTGCACAACTAATAAAGCAGGCGTATACAGTGCAGTCTATGCTTTTCTCTTAGATGTTATAAGTATTACTCTCATCAAAAAATTAAAAAATTGTTACGCGGTTGGCGATTTTTTCTGTGACGCTGATGATGGGGGTCATTTTGTTGCT
>NZ_JBHIQC010000148.1:0-555 GCF_042196385.1 Bartonella sp. AP150HLJHH
TTAGCCGGCTCAAATTTGAGCTCGCTAAATATTTGTTTAATGTCTCGCATAACATTTTTATGCTTCTTACTACATACCCCCGCAATTTCACGACTCGACATAGTCTGAGTGGTAACACTATTAGCAACACTTTCTGTAATTTTTATAAGAGTGTTCATTATGAACTCCTAGATGTTAGAGGTTTTCATTGATACCTTTAAAAGGTATCGGGTGCTGAAAACACGGCATCTAGTCCGTCGTTACGCTTTCCCCATAAGGGTATTGTATAGCGTAACTACACCCGATGAGGTCATTATACACTTGTCGCATATAATGAGTCAAAGCCTTTGCAATGCACAGAAGATCGATTATTTCGGCAATCAATCCGCTAGATGTTTTAAGGTGTTTTCAGGCACCTGATTCGGAAATATATATAAACGCAACAATGTCAAGAATAAAAATAATTTTTATCTAAAAATAATCGCGTACTGTACAGTACACACACTGAAATCATTATTTATCAATGAGTTAAGTGTACAATGTACAGTCAATTTGAAAATTCTGTCGCTAGCGATA
>NZ_JBHIQC010000149.1:0-545 GCF_042196385.1 Bartonella sp. AP150HLJHH
CACTTTAAAATTGAAGGTTTTGGCAGTAGCGAAATCTTGGAAAGTCTTACCTTTGATGGTGTGAATGTTTTACCAAAAACAAAGCTTGTTGCAGATAGCAAAGGCACCCTTGAAGGCACTTTCACGATTCCACAAAATATCACCGCTGGCACAAAAAATGTTGTGGCACGGGGAAAAGGTAGAACCATTGCTACGGGTCTTTTTACCGGTCAAGGCGTGATTGATGTGAAAGTGATGCGGCGCACTACCACGGTGAAGATATGGACGCAAGTGGACCCACAAGCGCAAGTTTTTACCCCCGATGAAACACGGCAAATCACAGGAATTGACTTTCATCTTTGCAAAATCGGCAATCAGAACCATGATTTGGTGATTGATTTGGTCACTACAGAAAACGGCTATCCTACCGCCGATATTCAAGCACAAAGCTTTTATTCTATGAAGGGCGCAAAGCTAGGGTGGGCAGAGGCACGCTATGATGTACCACTCCTTGTGATGGATGACCGCTTAACGGCTTTTGTCATTAAAACCGATGATGCTGATCA
>NZ_JBHIQC010000150.1:0-544 GCF_042196385.1 Bartonella sp. AP150HLJHH
ATCATTATTTCAAAATTCACGCAGCAAGGAAAATTGCTCAAGCAGAACGTCATAGAAACTATGGCAGAATATTATATCAAACCTTGTGTTTTTGTTAATTAAGACAGTGATGATGCAAAACTTTAGGAGTTCATCATGAATACTCTCATAGAGATTAAAGAACAAGCCATTGATAAGGAAATTGTTCAGACAGTAAATGCACGTGATCTGCATGCATTCTTAGAGGCAAAACGTGACTTTTCCAATTGGATTAAGGACCGTATTACCAGATACAATTTTATAGAAGGACAAGACTTTGTAAAAACACAAGATTTGCGGTCGCCAAATTTGGCGAGCGCAAAATCTAGGGCTGTTATCGCGATTAACTACTATCTCACACTCGATAGAGCCAAAGAACTTTCTATGCTTGAGAACAATCAGAAAGGGAGAGAAGCCCGTTTATACTTTATCGAATGTGAAAAGCGTGTAAAGCAAGTAGTAACACCACAAATCGACTATTCAAGTCCAAAGGCTATGATTGGCTTTTTGAATTACCTACAAGGTC
>NZ_JBHIQC010000151.1:0-535 GCF_042196385.1 Bartonella sp. AP150HLJHH
ATCTTTTAAAGCCTTTCAAAAGAAAGGGATTATAATCATAATAAATGCTATCAAGACCATTATGGTTATGAGTTTTGACGGGGTTTTGAGTTTTGACGGTTGCCTCTTTTAGATAAAAAAACGATAAAAAGTAAAAACGTTATTTTTCAATGTGTTAATATTTTACAGATCTTAAAAAACAACCTCTATTGATAACACAACCTATAAATTCAACTAATAATATACGTTTTGAAGGGGGTTTGACGGTTTTTATACCTTCAAAACCTATAAGAAAAGTGAATATACATAACCCTCTTTAAACAAAGCTATCATTTTAGATTACGATATAATCTTTTAAAGGCAATCCAAATAAGAGTATTTAAAAGTGCAAATGATTTCTTTTTAGAATAACGCATATAGACTATCCTTTCAGGATTATATGTAAGCAACTTAACAAAAGAGGTATAGAACCTATAGGTTATAAGACCTTATACCCCTTGTGAGGTTAACATGCCTATCATCTGAGCATGCCAAATCTATTCAGTTTCTCTAATTT
>NZ_JBHIQC010000152.1:0-529 GCF_042196385.1 Bartonella sp. AP150HLJHH
ACATTTCAATGAATGAATTTTAAATTCCAATAAAACATATAACTTATGTATTCATAAAATGAAACCTTCAAAACATTTCCCATCTATTGGTTTTGGAGGTTTTGGGGGTTTTGGAGGTGCTTTTTATTCCCCTCTTTATATATTTTAAAAATCAAAATAAAAGTCATTATATTTCAATATGTTAATTTTTATCAACTTTTCAAAAAACAATCTATATCAACATTACAACCTGTAAATTCAACTTATAGCATAGGTTTTGTAGGGGTTTTGGGGGTATAGGAGGGGTATATGCTTTTTATCTTTCTTACAAAGCAAGCAATAAAAGCCTATCAAAACATACATTCTGATATCTTAAAAGCACATATCAAATTTGTCTTTTTTCCATAAAACGAACAGCAAAATTCACTATTTTGCTGATTTTACCTCATGTCATAGGCTGTGGATAAGCAGCATTTAATAAAATTTCTTTTTAAGCAGGTTGTGGGTCTTTAGCACCCTTTTTTTATTTTATTATTGCTATTTGTTTTAA
>NZ_JBHIQC010000153.1:0-523 GCF_042196385.1 Bartonella sp. AP150HLJHH
CGTTGATTAATTAACGTTTGATTGTCATCTTTATTCTCACGCAACCATGCTGCTGTAATATACGCAAGCGATGAGGAATCCATGTGAAAACCAAATTCATATCCTAAAGATAAGCCAACCTCACTGCGTAATGAAGTAAATGGACGCATGTCACCTGTCATGCCATTCGATAATTTGATTTCTTTACCCTCAATACGCAACCATGTAAATTGTCCATAAGGCTGCAACCAACTGTTCTTTGACGTCTTAAGTCGATAACCAGCTTCAAAGGAAGTTCCCAATGCCCTTTGAGTATATGTTCCTTCAATCTCTAAACCATTCGTTGAAACGGCTTTTAGAGTATTTTGATAATGATTGTATTTTAAAATACCATCGAGATACCATCCACTATGATCAAAATAAGTGACATAAGCGCCAATACCATAAGTATTGATTCCACTGTTACCCCCCCGTGCATGCGCAACACGGGCACGATCATAACTGCCAAAACCACCTATATAAAACTCTCCATTTTCCCACTCGC
>NZ_JBHIQC010000154.1:0-513 GCF_042196385.1 Bartonella sp. AP150HLJHH
GCGTTTGATTTTCATTCTCAAACCAGTAGATTTGCCTACAAAGTTTGGATTATAGCTAATGAAATCACACCACTTTCGTCCTGTACAAGCCATTTGGAATTGCATTTGTGCGATATATTCAGGCTTGATTTCGTCATAAATAAAAAAACGAAGATGAGTCGTTGATTGTGGACATTTGACTTCGATTAAACCGTCCTCTCCAATGAACCCATCAGGACTTGCACCAGCCATTTCCATTTTTGGGTGTGAAATAAAACCGCATCTTGTGACTTCTGCGTCATAAATGAATTCATATTCTCTTAAGGCATTCTCTTCATGTTCAATGCCCCATTGCATAGCAGGTGTTGTATAAGATTGGCTTATTCCCTCTATTAAGCGTTCTGTCATGAGTTTCGTTTTGTAGTCTTCATATTTGCTTGTAGGCAAACCTTTTGCTGTCTTACTGAGTACGTTGTAAACGTTTGAAGCAGTGACTTTACCCAAGCGCGCTTGAAACCATTCTGCTGTTCTTTG
>NZ_JBHIQC010000155.1:0-509 GCF_042196385.1 Bartonella sp. AP150HLJHH
CTAACGGCAGTTATTGCAGAAATCAGTGTACCTACAAGAGTTACAGCAAGACCAGCCATTGCGGAAGAAGCCGAGACTATGGCTGAAAATAGCGTTCTTGCAAGAGTTTTAGCAAGACTAGCAAAAGCTGCACTAACCGAACCTATGGCTGAAAGCAGTGATCTTCCCAGAGTAGCAGAAAATCTCAAAAAAGCTTTATCTGCTGCGATTATTTTTGAGAGCAGGGATTTTCCAAGATTTGCAGCCAGACCGGTAATTTTAGAACCAACGGAAGTGAAGGCTGAAAGCACTGGTCCTGAAAGAGCGAAAGCAAGCCTGATAAAAACTGCGCTTACTATGGCTAATGATGTAAGCAGCCAGCCATTGATTTTGTCCCAATTTTTGTAGAGCAAATATCCAGCTCCAACAACGGCTGCTATGCCGCCCGCGATCCAGCCGATAGGAGTGGTCATGATTGCGATACCAAGCGATATAAAAGCAGCACTAACGGAAGTTATTGCAGAAATCAG
>NZ_JBHIQC010000156.1:0-505 GCF_042196385.1 Bartonella sp. AP150HLJHH
AGCGTATCGCAGACAGTCTCCTTGATATCGGAAATCGAGGGTATTTTGAAACACATTCATGCGATGATACCTCCGAGCGGTCCGTTTGTTTTGAAGGATGGCAGCCAATTAACGAAACAGCAGGAATCGATTGCTTTAGAGGCTGGTAATCAATTGCAAGAGTTCTTCGCAGTGAAAGCAGGTAAAGAGGATATAGCAAAAGCTATTCGCATGCTGTCGTGTGGTTTGAAAATAGCACAACAATCAGACCATGAGGGAATGGCGTTGACCTATGGAATGGTTTTGGAAAATGTCTCTGCATGGTCACTGATGACAGTGGTCAAACGGATTTTATGTGATGAAATAAATTGTTTATCCGATACGTTTTTTCCGAGCACACGAGAACTTGTCAGGTTGTGTCGAGATTTAGAAAACAGTCTTTTGAGAAAAGCCAATTTTGTACGCAATGCTGTTTTGAGATTCCGTGAAAAGGAGTTGAAAGAACAAGCAGAGAAAGAGCATTCAA
>NZ_JBHIQC010000157.1:0-502 GCF_042196385.1 Bartonella sp. AP150HLJHH
CGGATAACTGTTCTGTTTCGTCGAGTTTCAAAGGAACAAAAGCACCATCATCCAGTTGCATCTCGAGTGTAAAGGTTGCACCGCTCGGTAAAAAGGTTTTGATATAGCTGGTCAACCTTGCCTTTTCCCCAAAGGCAAAAGCACGGGTGACATAAGTGGCTGTTTTATGAATCTTCCCCGCAATCAATTGAACAGGAGCAAACAAGACGGGTGAGAGTTTCTCTGTTCCTTTGAGAATAGCGCGAAGCTTTACCTTTTCATTGATATATTCAGTAAGGCTGAGCAATTGAAAGGGTAGCAGTTGATAAATTGTGCCATTGTTTCGTTCAATTTCAAAGATGACAGAACAATCGCTTGAAGGCAATTCAATGGCTGCGCGTATTTGTAAATCAGAGCAGTCCACAAGATCAAAAGTGCCAAGATCAATGGTTTTTTCTGTTTGTGTGTAGCGTGCCGCCAGCACTCGAAAGGCTAAAGCCTCATCTTGATGAGCAGTCCAGCT